>CAYXNU010000136.1:3368-4907 GCA_964466485.1 uncultured Ruminococcus sp. | reverse complement strand
ACTAATGAACAAGACCGCTAAAAACATAGGTATGAGCAACAGCAACTTCGTCATACCAGACGGTTTCCACGACGACGAACACTACGTCACTGCCCGTGATATGATGAAACTACTACTCTATCTTGATAACTTCCCACTAATACAAGAGGCTGGGTCTACCTATAGGTATGAGGTTACTGTTAGCAGTGGGCAAGACTATATTTGGTTAAACTCCAACCGCTTGATAGATAAGTCTAGCGTGTACTACTATGAGGGTGTGGGTCTAGGCAAAACTGGTTTCCATGACGACGCAGGGCATTGCATTGCCTTTAACTGCAACAAGAACGGCATAGAACTATATGTAGTAGTTATGGACTCCCAAACGGCTGCCTACCGCAACAGAGATTGCATAAACCTATTAAATATGGTTTACAACCCCACAGAAGTTAAAATAGGCACAGAATGGGACACTACTACCACTAGCGGTTAATTACGGCGATTTGCCGTTCCGTATATGGAATTATTTCAAAAAATATGAAAAGGGGATTTCAATGGCTATATTTATAGTGGTGCTTATAGTTACCATTGCGTTTGGAATATATAGTAATATCTACAAAAAACATATATTCGATGATGTAGACTATAAGTGTAGGTTTAAAAATTCCGAGGTGTATCAAGGAGAGGAGATAGTATTTATTGAGGAAGTTTCTAATGCAAAGGTGTTGCCTATATCATGGCTAAAGGCTGAAATTACCACTTCCAAATACTTAAGCTTTTCTGAAAAGTGTTCCGCTGTGACGTACAATACTAGATTTGTATCTAGTAGTTACACTTTGGGCGGAAATAAGTCTGTAGAGCGTGAATGGAAACTATCGGCTACAAAGAGAGGTGTATTCTCTATAGAAAACGTAGTGCTAAACTCTTGTGATATTTTCGGCTTGAATGAGGTTTCACTGCCAGTAAAAAACGTTTCTGCTAGGGTTACAGTACTCCCAACAGAAGTCGACACCCCAGACTTAAACGACTACATAAGGGGCATTGTAGGAGATTTTCAAACTAAAAGAAGTCTGCTAACGGATGCGTTCTCTATGCGTGGAATTAGAGAGTATACTGGTCACGAACGCTTAAACCGTATCCACTGGAAAAACTCCGCTAAGCAGTGCAAACTCATGGCTATAGAGGAAAACTATTCCATAGATATGAACGTGGTAATATACCTATACCTACAGGAACACTGCGAGGAAACTCTAGCAGAAAAGACTCTTAGTACTGCTTGTACGTTAGCGGTAAGGCTATCCGAAAGAGGTATTCCCACTAAACTTGATACCAACTGTGGCATGAGTACGGTATCGTCTTTTGGTAGCGGACACGCCCTAAATATACAGCGTTTCTGTGCAGAACTTACTCTCTCCCCTAACGACTTTACTATTCCCACCACAGACAGAAACTCCCTACTAGTGATAGTTACCCCTTTAAAGAATAAAGAACTATTCGAGGGCTTTACTGAAAACCAAAGCCAACGTATATGCTATGTAAAATTTTAAAGACTAATTAAAAGGT
>CAYXNU010000136.1:0-3268 GCA_964466485.1 uncultured Ruminococcus sp. | reverse complement strand
TTAAAGACTAATTAAAAGGTGGTGTTTGCTGTGAAGTTAATAGTATCCATAATGCTAATGCTGATAGTATTTCCTGTGCTAGACGTTTCCTGTAAAGCTTTTGGTATAAGCAATGCTAGTACTATCTTAGCGTTTGTAGTGTACTCTATAGAGAGCATAGCCGTCACTGGGTGGATGTTCTTTAGCAGAATGGTAGTAAAGTCTAAGCATAGGAAACTTTTACAAAACGTTTTAGTGCTAGTAATAGCCTTAGTTTTTGGTGTGCTTTGTAGCCTACTACTGGATGGTTTCTCTTTGGGATTCTGTATAGTGTCTAGTGTGGCGGTGGGGTTTGCTATAAAGAAAGTTTACACGCTACACACCGAAACTTTCGCAAATGCCTACCTATACGTTATAACTTCCATAGTGTACTTGATATGTACTTTTATAGGTTGGCAAGGAGAGTTTGCAGTATCTAAGGCAACATATACCGTGATGTATTTGGTATTCTGTGTTATGTTCGGTGTGGTGCTTAATAGGTCTAACCTAGAAAAAGTTATCCGCAGAAGAAACCAAAACCTTGACAGTATCCCTAAAGATATCTTTAGGTACAACACTAAACTAACTATACTAGTATGCCTATTGCCTATACCTTTGCTACTGTTTTCCAACAGGATAGGCAATGCAACCTATGGCTTAATGGTGTCAGCATTTAGGGGGATTATATTCGTTGGCAGTACAATATCTAGCCTATTTGCTAAGGACGAAACCCCCATAGAAACCGTGGAAACAGACTCACAAGTTACATATCAGCCATACTATGAAAGCAACTCTAATGCCCTTTGGGACGTTTTTACAGTGGCAATGGTGGTCTTAATAGTATACCTAGTGTATCGCAACTATGCCCTACTGATAGAAAAGTTTAAGAGTCTATTTAGTACCCTTAAAGGTAAGATTGCTTACAAGCCCCTAGAAAACCCCTCCACTGAATGCGATACGCTATCCAATGGCTACACAGACCACGTTAAGACCATCCCTAAAGGCTATGACAAAAAAGCCTTTAAGAAAGACTACAAGGCTTATCTAAAGTCGCCTACTACTACCGAAACTTTAACCTTTGGCTTTGAAATCTTAGTAAAAGGTTTAAACCTTTTGGGTTACGATGTACTACCACATGAAACCATTAGTGAGGTGTCTACTCACTACGATATAACACAGTTTTCTAAAGGGTACGTTCCTATTAGGTATGGTGCTACTAAACCTACACAAAATGTACGTTCCCAACTGGATACACTACTAAAAGATATATACCACAAACTGTAGGGAACGGCGATTCGCCGTTCCGTATTTTTTTATATATTAGCCGTTCCGCTTTTTTTACATAGATAGAAAAATATATCAAAGTAGCATTAAAACCATTCAAGATACATATTATATCTTGAGGTGATGTTTTTAATGTGTGGAATCGCAGGAGCAGTAAATGCTAACTTAGACTATGAAACTCTACTTGCTATGATTAAAACCCTAAAAAGACGTGGACCGGACGACGACGGAATATATATCAATGGGGAAACCGCTCTACTACACACACGCTTAGCCGTAATAGATGTGGAGAACGGTACTCAACCTATGCTATCCACTGAGTACGGTAGCGAATACGCTATAGTTTACAACGGAGAACTATACAACACCAACGAAGTTAGAGATAAACTTAGACAAAAAGGGTTCTCCTTTAAAAGCCACTCCGATACTGAAGTGGTATTAAAAGCATATATCTGTTGGGGTGAAGACTGCCTACATGAGTTTAACGGAATCTTTGCTTTCGCTATTTGGAACTGTGACGAACATAAACTATTCTTTGCCCGTGACAGAATGGGTGTAAAGCCGTTCTTCTATAGGGCTGTAGGCAATGAGTTTATATTTGCCTCGGAAATAAAAGCTATACTAAGTGTCCCAAAGGTGCAACCCCGTCTGGATATTGAGGGTGTATCCGAACTGATACTACTTGCACCAGCACGTCAAAGTGGAAACGGTGTCTTTAAAAGTATCAGTGAACTGCCACCAGCACACTATGGGTATTTCAGTAGGTATGAGGGTTTAACTATTAAAAGGTACTGGCAAGTCGTGGATAAACCCCACCCCGACAACCTTGACGATACCATAGAACGTGTTAAATACCTCGTGAGAGATGCTATAGTTAGGCAGAACGTTTCCGATATACCTATTTGTACATTTCTTTCGGGGGGACTAGACAGCAGTATTATATCCTCTGTGACTAACAAAAACCTTGCTAAAGATAACAAAAAGTTGCATACTTTCTCGGTACACTACCATGATAATGAAAAGTATTTCATTGCAAATAGGTTTCAGCCAAACAGCGACGATTCCTACATCGAACAGATGGTTGACTACCTAGGCAGTGTCCACCACAAAGTTGTAATAGATACCCCCGAACTAGTAGATGCACTTTTCCTATCTGTGGATGCTAAAGATTTACCCGCTATGGCAGATGTGGACTCCTCTATGCTGTTGCTTTGCAAGGCTATAAAAGAACACTTCTCCGTGGCTCTTTCGGGAGAGTGTGCCGATGAAATCTTCGGGGGATACCCATGGTATCGTGACGAAACTATCCGTGCTACTGACGGCTTTCCATGGTCGCAATGCACTGGCTTTAGATACTCTTTCTTGAATGACGATATTGCTAGGCAGATAGACCCCAAAGAGTACGTCTATTCTAAGTACCTAAATACCATCCACAGTGTGGCTATAGAACGTGAAATCTCACCACTGGAAAAGCGTATGCGTGAGATGATGAAACTTAATTTGGATTGGTTTATGCAAACCCTCTTAGACCGCAAGGATAGAGCCTCTATGTACAGCGGTTTGGAAGTCCGTGTGCCGTTCTGTGACTACCGCATAGTAGAATACCTCTACTCTGTGCCGTGGGAGTTTAAAGACTACCTAGGCCGTGAAAAAGGGCTTCTCCGCAAGGCTAGTGAGGATATCCTCCCGAATGCTGTGCTGTGGAGGAAAAAGTCACCATACCCCAAAACCTTTAACCCCAACTACCTCTCCGCCGTTGCAAAAAGGCTTGATGACATCCTTAAGGGCGGTTCTTCGCCGTTGCTATATATCCTTAAAAAGTCCTCCCTAGAGAGCCTACTCGCCCCAGACTGCCAAAATGTACAGTGGTACGGGCAACTTATGAACACCCCGCAAACTATTGCCTACTTCCTACAACTGGATTACTGGCTTAAAAAGTATGACGTTCAGTTTGAGTTTTAAGGCT
>CAYXNU010000135.1:0-4913 GCA_964466485.1 uncultured Ruminococcus sp. | reverse complement strand
TTCTTTGCAGGTTGAATGTATTCAACTTTAGTTCTTGGGTTAATAGCCTTCTTTTCAGCTCTTTGACGAACTTCAAAAGTACCGAATCCAACTAATTGAACCTTTTCACCATCAGCTAGAGTGTCCCTAATAGTATCTAGAACAGTATTTAAAGCCTTTTCAGCATCCTTGATGTTATTGTATTCACCGTTTTCTTTAATCTTTTTGATTAACTCTGACTTAGTCATTACGAATTCCTCCTGAGATTTTTATATTTGTTAATTCAAATTTTTAGCTTTTTGCCAGTAAGCATCAAGCTGATTTATGTCAAGGGATTTCATATCTTCAATCCCGTTGAGCCTAATTAAGTTTTCAGTTTTCGAGAACCTATCTATAAACTTGTTAGTAGCGTCGACTAAAGCCCTTTCTGGGTTGATATTTAGCTTTCTAGCAAGGTTTACGCAAGAGAATAGCAAGTCGCCAAACTCCTCATATATATCCTCGTCAACGTTTGACTCTATAGCGTTTTTAAGTTCGATAGTTTCGCTTTCAACACACTGTAAGGTATCACTTACGGTTTGAAAATCCATACCGCATTTAGAGGCTCTTTTTCCGACCTTTTCAGCCCTAATAAGTGCGGGTAAAGACTTAGCTACGCTCTGTAGAGTTTCAGTATAAGTATCTTGACCTTTGGTAGACATCTTTATCTTGTCCCAATTGTTAAGTACTTGGTCTGTGGTATTAGCAGAAACGTTTCCAAAAACATGGGGATGTCTAACAATCATCTTTTGACATATGTCGTTGCAAACGTCATCAAAATTAAAAGTATTATTTTCATTTTCTATTTGTGCATGAAACACAGTATTTAAAAGTACGTCGCCCAACTCCTCTCTTAGAAGTTCGGAGTCCTTAAGGTCTATTGCTTCTATTACCTCGTACACTTCCTCGATAAAGTCTTGACGGATACTCTCATGAGTTTGCACTTTATCCCATGGACAACCGTTTTCACTCCTAAGAATGGAAACTATCTCTATCAAGTCATCTATATTGTAACGCTCTTTAAACTTAAAATCCACTGACATTAATAGTTGCCCCTTTCCTAAAAGATATACCGTTTAGCCCCTAGATAACGCATCTCACACGAATCTTTTAGCTTATGTAGTTTCAGCATATATATAGTACATGAAATTTCAGTAAAAAGCAAGTGTTTTTTAAAAGTTTGTAAATATTATATAAAGTTTGGGGTATATAAAATCGAATTATAGTATATAATGCATAATGAAATTTACGGGAAATGTTGAAAAATCGTAATAAAAACTTAGTGTTGACACAAAATTGGAACGTCAACTTAGACGTTCCAAAGTACAAAAAATAGATAGTACTACAGCGTGTAGCCCTCATCACGGAGCAAATCTATAGCACTGCCTAAGATTTCAGCATTGGTTTGCGATACGGAATGCAAAAGATATATACCACCACTGTGGGCAGAATCCACCAACTTTTGCAAAGAGGTAGTTTTGTCGGGTTGGCTATCTACATTCCAGTCCACATAGGCGAAACTCCAAAAGACTGTTTGGTAGCCTAGTTCCTGTGTAACCGCCAAACTCTCCTCGGAGAACTCACCACAAGGGGGTCTAAAGTATTGCATTTCGTAGTTGTATTCATTCAAGACGTATTCGTGCAAAGATGTAATCTCCTCACGCATAGCGTCTGTAGTTAGTGTAGGGAGCGTTGCGTGGGTCATGCCGTGGTTACCTATGCAATGCCCCTCATCAATCATGCGTTGCACGAGAGCCTTTTCTTTTTTAGCGTAGTCGCCCGTCAAGAAGAATATAGCCTTAACGTTCTTCTCTTTAAGGGTGTCCAAAATTTGAGCCGTATAGCCGTTCTCATAGCCTTGGTCGAAAGTTAATATTATTTGCTTATCGGCTGAATTTAAAGCCCTTGCACCATATAAGCCATAAGTTTCATTAAACATAATAGCACCAGTGGGGACGTTATTCTCGTTTACGATAGTACCTTGCCCATACCCATGGGAAGTAGTATCGTATGCTGAAACTTGTACGGAAGTTGTCGCTATCACTGTGCTTATTATAGGGATGCTTAACATTACACCTAGCCTATTCAATGCAGAAACCTCCTTTACAAAAAATACTAAGCTTTTGGTATGCTTGTAGTACTATTCTTTGCAAGTAGGTTGATATTATTCAAAGGCTATTTTTCCAAATAGGATTTAACCAAATATTGTAGTAGTTGGTCCCTGTCGATGTGCCTAACTATACTTCTAGCGTTGTCGTAAGTAGTAATATATGTAGGGTCTTCCGATAGGATATATCCCACGATTTGGTTTATTGGGTCGTAACCCTTTTCTACTAGTGCGTTGTACACTCTAGTTAGGTTCTGTTTGATTATCTGTTCTTGATTATCATTTAATATAAAACTCCTAGTCTTTTCATCCATAATTTATATGTGACTGCCAATATTATAGGCAGTATCTCCTTTCTTAATTAATAATTTGTGCTATCATAGACTTATTATATACTATTTTTTGAGATATGGCAATAGATTTTTTAAAAAATTTATGCCATGTACAATTTTTAGAACGTAAATTTGTCGAATAATGTAAGAATAAGGCGAATATTTTATATATTATAATATGCCTATAAAAACTATATGGGCGGAAGATATCCGCCCACTTTTTAGATTACTTTTCTTTAGCTTTGCTCTTAGCTCTTAAAGAGTTATCTAGGATACGTTTTCTAATTCTAATAGATTTAGGAGTAACCTCTAATAGTTCGTCATCAGCGATAAATTCAAGGCTATCTTCAAGGGAAAGCTTTCTAGGAGGTACAAGCCTTAAAGCGTCATCTGAGCCACTAGCACGGGTGTTAGTAAGGTGTTTCTTTTTACATACGTTTACTACTAAATCTTCAACCTTAGGGGAAGCACCAACTATCATGCCCTCGTATACTGGAGTACCTGCTCCAATGAATAGAGAACCTCTTTCTTGAGCGTTATATAGACCGTAAGTAACAGCCTCGCCAGTTTCAAAGGATACTAGAGAACCAGTATTTCTTCTAGGGATATCGCCCTTGTAAGGCTCGTAGCCCTCGAATACGCTAGACATAATGCCCTCGCCCTTAGTATCTGTTAAGAACTCGGATTTATAGCCGAATAGTCCACGGGATGGCACTAAGAATTCTAGTCTAGTTCTGCTACCTTGTGGGTGCATATTAACCATTTCAGCCTTACGAGTACCCATCTTTTCCATAACAGCACCAGTGCAGTCGTTAGGAACGTCGATAACTAAACGCTCAATAGGTTCGCACTTAACGCCGTCAATCTCTTTAAATAGTACCTTAGGAGTGGATACTGATAGTTCATAGCCCTCTCTACGCATATTTTCTATTAGTATAGATAGGTGCATTTCACCACGACCACATACACGGAATGAGTCAGTGTTTTCAGTTTCTTCAACTCTTAAAGATACGTCTTTTAGTAGTTCATCGAATAGACGTTTTCTAAGTTGTCTAGAAGTTACGAACTTACCCTCTTTACCAGCGAATGGGCTATCATTAACAGCGAAAGTCATTTCTACAGTAGGCTCACTAACCTTAGTGAACTCTAAAGGTTCGTAGTTTGTAGTAGCACATACAGTGTCGCCTATAGTGATGTTTTCTATACCGCTAACCCAAACGATATCGCCAACGGTAGCAGTTTCCACAGGTACTCTTTGTAGACCTTGTATCTGTAGTAGAGAAACTATCTTAGCGTTGTAAGGCTTTTTGCTTTCGTGGTAGTCACCAACGGTAACTTGTTGGTTTACCTTGATAGAGCCTCTTTCTATTCTGCCTATACCGATTCTACCAACGTATTCGTTGTAGTCGATAGAAGATATTAGCATTTGTAGGTCGCCACTCTCATCGCCCTTAGGTGGTTCAATGTAGTTGATAATAGTTTCAAATAGGGGAGTAAGGTCTTTGCCCTCCTCGTATTGGCTTAGAGAAGCAGTACCGGCTCTACCAGAACAGAATAGCAATGGGCTTTCTAGTTGTTCGTCGTTAGCATCTAAGTCTAGTAGAAGTTCTAAAACTTCGTCGCCTATTTCATCAAGACGTGCATCGGGCTTGTCTATCTTGTTTACTACTATGATAATCTTTAAGCCCATTTCTAGTGCCTTAGATAGTACAAACCTAGTTTGAGGCATAGGGCCTTCAGCAGCGTCTACTAGTAGTAAAGCACCGTCTACCATGGATAGTACACGTTCAACCTCTCCGCCGAAGTCAGCGTGTCCGGGGGTGTCGATGATGTTAATCTTAGTATCCTTGTACATTACAGAAGTGTTTTTAGCTAGTATAGTGATACCTCTTTCTCTTTCTAGGTCGTTGCTATCCATAACACGTTCAGCAACGTTTTGATTTTCTCTAAACGCACCGCCTTGTTTTAGCATCTCATCGACTAGGGTAGTTTTACCGTGGTCAACGTGGGCAATAATTGCGATATTTCTTAAATCTTCTCTAACCATAAAATATACCTCCAAAAATTTGTCACACATAAAAAAAGTCCTACAAAAAACTTTGCAAGACTAAGAGTAAATCTTTTTAATGGGCGAGGGTGGATTCGAACCACCGAAGTCGAAGACAACAGATTTACAGTCTGCCCCCTTTGGCCGCTCGGGAACTCGCCCATATGATACAATATATATTGTATGTTAAGCTGGTGAACGGATTCGAACCCCTGACCTGCTGATTACAAATCAGCTGCTCTACCAACTGAGCTACACCAGCATCTTTAAACAAGCGACTATGTCATTATATCACATAATTTTCAATTTGTCAAGAGATTTTAAAAAGTTTTTTCAAACTATTTTCTAATCTCACAAGCTGGTGAACGGATTCGAACCCCTGACCTGCTGATTACAAATCAGCTGCTCT
>CAYXNU010000134.1:0-4936 GCA_964466485.1 uncultured Ruminococcus sp. | reverse complement strand
GATTGTTCAAAGGGTGGATTAAAACGTTGGAAAGCTTTAACGCTGATGTTCAAGAGCATCAAGAGTTGGTGGTATGTGAGGAAGATGTAGAGCAGTCCAACGGTGAAAGTTCTACAGAAAACCTAACTGCTGAATTAGAAAAGTTATCCGCACAGTTGGAGGAGGTTATTTCCCAACGTGATGAGTTAAAGTCCCAGTTGGAAGTAGCACAACAAATCATTCATAGTTTGCAAACAAAGACAGAAGAATCTCCAGTGGTACAAGATAGTTCTAGTGCGGATGCTAAAACCATCCATTCAACATCTAATAACGATATAATCTCTGTTTTTTGCAAGGATAGTAAAGGTAGGTATTCTGCTAGTGGTGAGTACAACGTAAAGACTAAAAGCTTGACTGTATTGCAAGGCAGTCGTATAAACCCTGTTGCTAGTTTTACGAGGGATAAGTACAGAGATATCACTAAATATGTCAATAAATATGTACTTCAAAAAGATGTTACGTTTGACACTGTATCAGATGCAGGGGTATTTATAACAGGTAATGCAGTTAGTAAAAGCGGAATGAAAGTTTGGAAAGATGCAAATGGCGTTAATCTACAAAAAATTTTAAGTAAAATGCCTATGGCTATCAAAAATGAAAAAATTGAAAATGAATGTGTTACCAACACTCTAACCGAACCCACAACCCAGTCTAGTAAGATTTCATTTAAGATACTTGAACAATACTTTAGCGTAGATTCTTATGTGGAAGTGTACTACAAAGTTTTAGAAATATTGCTGATAAAATACTATTTTGAAGTTGCAACACTGGGCAGTATATTGAAACTAAATGCTAAGGATGTAAGCTTATTTTCTTTCAACGAAAACGATATACGCTTTAAAAACATTCCCATAAAGAGAAAACTATCTAACAACTTGTGGGTGGGTATTGTGGACGATAAAAACACCATACTTGAAAATATAGACGAAATTTTAGATGCTTGTAGCTGTCCTAAAGACCAATTCAAAATACTATAATGGAGGTTTTGTATGAACGAACAGTTAGAGAATTTAATTAGTAAAGTTAGCAAAAAAGAAGATTTTCCACAAGTGTATGAACTTTTATTACAGGAGTACACTCAAGATTTGGGCGAATTTTTACAGATAGTGCTTAAGCGTTCAAACCCTAGGATGATTAACTATTTTTTCGATAAAGCCACATTAGATAGCCATGCAATAGTTGAGTATCTAAACGCAAACTTTAAGAGTATCCTTAAAAGTTGTATAGGAAAAAACGCTAACAAAAAGAAGATTAAAATCTGCAACAATATGATATCTCTTATTAGTGCCTTGAAAGATATTTCCGAACAGGATACCCTAAACTTAACACTACTAGTCTTAGATACTAATCCATCACGCATGGAACTACTTAAAAAGTTAGGGGAATGTCTAATCGTCAAGAAAAGCATTCTCAACTATGACTACTCTAAGTTAAGTGTTGCGGATAAGGAAAAGTTTGAGAAGTGCTACAAAGAAATCTTTGTGGAGCAGACTATGTGTCAAAATGAACTACCACGTTATGGCGAATGGCTTAAAAAGTATGGTTCAAGTGATGTCATGCCACAACCTAGTAGCAACACCCCACCCAACAATGAACTATACACAAAGTTAGAAACCCTTGTAAATACCGAGAGCGAACATATCGAGAAGTTAGAGAATATTATAGCAAGTTTAGGAACTGTCGCCAAACTAACCGCAGAGTTAGAGAACGTCAAGGGGGAGAGAGATAGCTTAAAGTCCACAGTGGAGGACTTAGAGGCTCAATTAAAAGAAGTAAAGTTAGCAGTTTCTATGGAAAAGTCCTTGTCTGAGCAGACTATAGTAACTTTGAAAACCGATATAAAAAATTCTCTAAAGCAACCCCATGAGGACTACATAGAGATGAGTCAAGATGAAACTATTGATAAGTTCTGTTTGGGTACTATAGGCAACATATTTAAGATACTATCAAAGTACGGCATAAACTTGTAATTTTTACATAACATTCCATTGCGTTAATGATTTAGGATAATATTAGTTAGGAGGAAATAAGTTTTGAAAAGCGTAAGTGTAGGAATAGATTTCGGTACAACTAACACAGCAGTAACTGCCATCATCAACGGAGAACCTGTAAATTTAGGCGAGGACGGCGAATATCCGTTCGTTTCGGCGGTAGCTATACCTAAGAACAGCGATAAAAATTTCCTGTTTGGTAGAGAAGTCAAGGAAAGACGTAATGAACTATCACAAGAGTATTTGGTAGTTACTTCTGTAAAATCTTATCTAGGCACGGATACCGTATTTACAGCCATGGGCAAAAGTTATACACCTACTGATATCACTGCTTTATTTCTCAAATATGTAAAAGAAAAGATTAAAAACACGTTTAATCTTGAGATAGTTTCAGCTACATTTTCGTTCCCTGTGGACTTTTCTCCAAAGGCTAGGGGAGAACTTTTAAAGTCTGCTAATAGGGTAGGCATAGACGTTAAGAACTTTATAAACGAAGCCACTGCGGGATACATATCTATGCGACCTTCTGCAAAGAGTCTTTCGAGTGTTATGGTAGTCGATTGGGGCGGTGGTACGCTAGATATTAGCATTCTAGACACTACACAAAATACCGTGTTTGAAAGTGCCATCTATGGTGAAAAAGTAGGTGGCGACGATATAGATTTATTGATAGCACAAGCCATACATAATAGGTTAGTAAAGAAGTATGGCTTAAATAAGTCTTTTGACGAAGTATCTTCCAAAGATAAAGACTCTTTGCTATCTAGGAGCGAACAGTTGAAGATAAACTTTTCTGAAAACTCTAGTGGTTCTATAAGAATGTTTAAATATGACACCATAGAAAGATTTGAAGAAGAACTAGACTATCAAGAGTTTGAGAGTATTGTATTGCCTATAATTAAGCACAAGGTTTTGGGTAGCATTGACAAGGCTATGAAGTTAGCTAAAAAGTCCATTGCTAACATAGATGCTGTAATTATTGTGGGCGGTAGTAGCAACCTAAAGCCTTTTGAAAATGCTATGGAACGCTTGTTTGGATTAGACAAGATACTAATATCCGATAAGCCCCAGTGGGAGGTTTCTAAGGGTAGTGCATCGTTGAACAACATGAATATCCAACATATACTAAGTGATAGTGTCAACATCTTAATGAGTGATGATACCACATATTCAATACTTCCTAGTGGTGCAACTGTGGGGTATCAGTCCCCAGAGTATACTTTTTATTTGGTTGAGGATAGTCCAACGGCAAACTTTATATTTACGAACGCACAGAACGATTACACCTATGCCACAAAGCAAGTTAAGACTAAAGGTTTTCTAGAGGAAAAGTTAGTGCTTAGTGCAAAGATAAACACTAATCAAGTAGGCGTAGTAACCATCTGTAATAGCAGTATGTCCCATGGATATAAAGAGATAGTAGAAATAAACTCTCTTAGGTTTAAGTACAATTTTGCTAGTTTAGGAAGTGATTAACATGAAGTCTAACATTACCATAAAAAGCAACGTATACATAAGTAGCAATAACATCCTCGCAAATGATGTAAACTTTGTAAAGAACGTTAGAGGAGTAAAAGCAATAAATAAGATTGAAAAGAGGTTGTCTACACTTTCAAGTGCTAAGCTTACCCCCGAACAGTTATATATGAAAAATAACGGTTTAAGTTGTGAACTCGCTAAGGATGGACAGTCAACGCATGGCACAGTTATGAAAAATGGAAATATTGTGTCTGTATGTAGGTGTGAATATTTTCAATGCCCACACTATGAAACTGTATGTAAGTCTAGTATTCAGCATATAGATAGAAACCTCGAAACACCTGTAGTTCCCGAAAGTACACAGTATGGCATAGACCTAACTTCCATTGAAGATGAGATAGGCATAGACTATTCGGAAGATGATATTTTTGAAACTATTCCGTCAATCTCAAATGATGAGTTAGAACCCACTGCGGAAGTTTCACAGTTGGACACTTCTACGGATGGCTACATAAAGTTAAGTTCAAAAGATACCGTAATAGAGTCTAGCATAGATTCTAAGATATTAATCAACGCTGGTGCGGGTACTGGTAAGACTTACACGGTAATCAATAGGGTATTGTATCTCTTAAAAAATGGTTTAGTATCCCCCAACGAAATACTAGTCATTAGTTATACACGTTCTGCCAAAAAAGTTATTGAAGATAGGATTGCAACTGAAGTAGCCAACCACGAGTTGCCGTATTCTGCTTTGGGCATAAATCTATTCACTTTGGATTCACTAGCTACTAGTTACTTGTTGAATTTTTTAGATGAAGATATCACTAAACTAAACTACAACGAGAGGATAGCACTATTCAACGAAAAAATCTCACATGAAAACTTTGATGTGTTTAAGTACCTAATAGTTGACGAAATTCAAGACTTAGTAAACGTTAGGGCTACTATGCTCTTAAAAATTCTAGAGTGCATTAGCTGTGGTTATATGCTCCTAGGGGATAAGTGTCAAGCGATATATGACTATTCGTGCAACGATGAGGTTTCTATAAGTTCTTCCGAATTTTACAAACGCCTAGAGGAATACCTATATCAAGAACACGCTTTAAAGTATGAGTTCATGGAAAATATGCGACAAAATAGTGAGCTTTTAAAAGTAACTTCTAGGTTAAGAGAATCCATCCTAAATGACAGCGTGGAGAGCCAACAAGCCACTTTAAACGACATAGTTTCAAGCTTAGAGGTTTACGAAACTAAAGCGGAATACATCTCGAATATTGCCACCATGGGCAAAACTGCCATACTTACACGCAACAACGGTGAAGCAGAACAAATCCACACTACACTGTTGGAGCATGGTGTTAAACATACTATGTACAGGGGCAATCACGTTAAGCCGTACATACATAGAAATATTGCAACTATTTTTT
>CAYXNU010000133.1:0-4992 GCA_964466485.1 uncultured Ruminococcus sp. | reverse complement strand
GTAGCACAACACGTCTTTGCGATGATTTTAAACCACTACAGCAAGATTGAAACTTACAACTCAGACGTTAAAGAGGGCAAGTGGATTACCTCAAAAAACTTTTCATACTTTCCACATGAAACCTATGAACTCTCTAACAAGACTATCGCTGTAATAGGCTATGGTAGCATAGGCAAAAAGGTTAGCCAAATAGCTAACGCTTTCGGTATGAACGTTCTAGTACACACCAGAACCCTCCCTAAAGATTGCCCCTTTGAATGTGTATCCAAAGAGGATGCCTTTAAACGTGCGGATATAGTTACTCTACACTGCCCACTAACACCCCAAACTAAAGAGTTAGTTTGCAAGGATACGCTATCCTTAATGAAACCTAACGCTATATTGATAAACACTTCTAGGGGCGGTACTGTAAACGAATTAGACTTAGCCAACGCTCTAAAGAATGGTACTATCGCTAAAGCCTACTTAGACGTTCTAAATACAGAACCTATGTCTAAAGATACTCCCCTATGCGGTGTACCTAATGTAGTTATCACTCCACATATAGCGTGGTCGCCACTGGAAACCCGTACAAGGCTACTTGAAATAGTTACTAATAATTTAAAGGGTTTCTTAAATGGAAACGTTATAAATAAGGTAAACTAATATACATACACGGAACGCCCAATGGGCGACGTTCCCTACAACGATACCTTATACTTAAACTAATGTATGAAAAAAGGGGGCTATATCGTGGATTTTAAGTTTTTTAAGACCAAAAAGAACAGGTACGTTTGGACAGACGATAAACATTACAAGATAGTCTTTGAAAAGCCACAGGTACAAGCTTTCGATGAGTATGTGCTACTCCATGACGAAAAGAGTATACTCTACTATTACTACACGCTAACTATCTACAAAAAGCATGAGTGCTTTACACAGAACAAGTGGAAAGTGTTCAACACGGTTACTACACACGACTTTCCTGCTATAAGGGAGTTAAAGTATATATTAGAGTATCTGCTACACGATAAGGATATAACTAAGAACTACCAACGCTACACCTGTGAAAACTCCCCTAACGGCAACGGAAAACCTATCTGTGTGTTTTCAAAGACTTTGGGTACTGGTAGCCATATAGCTTACCTTGACGATATCTACGAACTGACTAAGTACTATGACACCCGTTACAAAAAGTTTACTTATGACTTTTCTGTGGGGGTTAGAGATGAACTGTTAAAAATATCTAACCTAAATACCGACGATATATACACCCTTTACACCTGTGTTAAAAGCTTTATAGAGTACTCCATAGCTATACATAACGATAACGTAACGCTACATTCCAAAAGCTACAGCATAGCCGATGGACACATATACCAACACTTCGTGGACTGCTACAACTACACCATTAGCGAACGTATACAAGAAATTTTTACTACTGGTGACACTTTCAAAAGGTTGACTATATGTGAGGGTGGCATAGTCGCTAAACAGTCCACGGACTTGTACGATGTTACCATACTATCAGTACAAGAGGATAGTTTAAAAGTCACTGGTACGTTAGAGGGTGGCAAAGTATCTACTAAGGTTGTAACCCCTCAAGAGTTAGGCTATACCTACAAACATCCTAACGATAGCTACCGTTCATACACCACTACACAGATAGAAAGTCACCTACTGGAAAACCTTAACTCCCCTGAAAAGCTTGACTTCTTAACGCTCCCCCTTGAGAAACTCTTTGAGAAGTACCACTACTACATTATGGAATGCTATTCCATGTACAGTAGTGAACACCACTTTTTAGATGACTTCGGTAGTGGATTTTTCATAACAAAAGAACATACAGAAGTAATTCACAAAATAGTAAGAGAGATTATCACTAACGTTAAAGGCTCTCTTTTAGAAAGGATATAATTGTAAAATGTCTAGTATATCAGATAAGAAAAGAATAGTTATAAAGTTGGGTACTTCTACACTTACCCACAAAACTGGTAGATTAAACCTTAGAAGAATGAACAACTTAGTTAGGGTTATCGCTGACTTGCATAACTCTGGTAAAGAGATTATTATGGTATCTTCTGGGGCTATAGGTTTAGGTGTGGGAAAACTCGGCTTAAAAGAACGCCCTACAGATACACCCTCCAAACAGGCTTGTGCTTCCGTGGGACAATGCGAACTTATGTATATGTACGACAACCTATTCGATGAGTACGGCATTACGGTTTCGCAAATACTCTTAACTAAAACCATTATAGAAACTGAACGTCAAAAGAACGTTGAAAACACTTTCAAACGTCTATTGGACTTCGGTGTAATACCTATAGTAAACGAAAACGATACCGTCGCTATAGATGAGTTAGAGTTGGAAATCGGTGAGAACGACAGCCTATCGGCAATAGTTGCTAAGCTTTGCGGTGCAGACCTATTGGTAATACTCTCCGATATAGACGGGCTTTACAGCTCCGACCCTCACAAGTCCGACAACGCTAGACTTATTCCTGTAGTAGCTGAAATTAGTTCCTACATTGAAAATATCGCTGGGGGTGCGGGTTCTGCTTTGGGTACTGGTGGCATGACTACCAAAATTAATGCGGGTAAAATCGCTACAGAAAACGGCATAGATATGGTTATTATGAACGGCAACAACCCCGAACAACTTTACGATTTATTCGAGGACAAGCCTATAGGTACGCTATTCTTAGCTAAAAGCGAAACGGATTGCAATCTTTCTAAATGCGATAGCATTTAATTTTTAAAAGTTAATACTATATAAGGAGTGTTTTTTCTATGTACGATGATGACTTTATTGACAGGCTCTTAAACTCCAGTGGGGACGATTTAGATAGACTTATTGAAAATCATCAAGCTAACAACAAGAGTTCACACAACCAAAAAGACTTTGCAGTCGATATGTCAGACATAGAAAAAATATTGAACGACAGTTTGGAAAGTCCGCCACCTGAAAAAGTTTTCAAAGTGGTGGAAGTAACTTCAACTGACGAAGATTCCACATACTACCTAGACGACTACTTTAAAAATATCTATGAACAGCTTAGCCACGAAACTTACTGCATGGATAAACTATCAGCGTTGCAAAAACGTTCACAGCGTGAAAACCATGCAAGAATACTCACATGGCTAATAAATGGCTCTTTGGCTATTTTGGGAATAGGTTTATGCCTAGGGTGTGCAATATGGGTATCACAGATTTTGTTAAAGTTTTTCCCTATGTAATTATTAGATGTAATCGGAACGCCAAATTGACGTTCCGTATATTTTTTGTATTAAAATAAATAATCATACAATGGTTAATGGCAGTAACAAACTTTTAAGTTACTGCCATTGGAAAGGAAAATATTAATGAAAATCTAATAACATATAACAGATATAACCATCGCTCTATTAAGCATATAGCTTATCGTCTTTGCGGTTTAAAACTAATGTGATGTTTAAGTTGCCGTTTAGGGTTCTTAGTTCGTCTAAAAACTTCTTTTGGTCGGCAGCATTTCTAACTTCAACATTGAATACTAAATCGAATTGGCTACCAAATTCAGTAGTCTTAACTCTGTTTAGAGTCCAACCTGTGCAATATTTGTTTAGTATTTCATCAAATAGACCTAGGTAATTTAAGTTTTCTGGAATGGATATTTTTAAAGTCATGTGCTTAGTTGTAGGTTTACCAAAGTTCAAGCGGTTCATAATGATTAAAACTAATCCTAGTAATACTAAGAACAAGAACGCATATTGAACATAACCAGTACCACAAGCTAAACCAGCAGCAACACTAAAGAATATGTAACAGATATCACTACTTTCTATAGAACCTGACCTAAACCTTACTAGTGAGAATACACCAGCCAAACTAAACGCCTGTGCAGTATTTCCTACTAACATAATAATTGTTCCTACTACTACTGGTAGGGCTACTATAGTAATTACATGGCTTTGCTCAAAGCCGATTTTTCTATGTGTGAACATATATATGCCACTAATTAAAAAACCTATGATTATAGAACATATTGTAGATATGATAAACTTTTCCACTTCTACAGTGGTAGTAGATTCTGTACTTAACTGTGTTAGTACATCGGTCGCATTAAGAGTAATTGCATTAAGCAATTGAAATCACCTTTCCTTCTTCTTGATTTTTATTATTAAGTTGATAGTATACATACTGCTTGTAACCTGTGCCATACTTAGAGAAACTAGTCCTAAATATGCGAAGTTCAGCAAGTTGTAGAGCCAACCATAGTGGGATACTATCAGCAATCTTAATCTCCATTAAGTGTTGTGTAGGTTGGATAATTTGCCAACCATAGCTATTAGAACTTAACCTTAAATCGTTTCTTCTAGTGGTAATGTTTCTATCGAAAGTAACTCTAAAGTTTGGGTCATCCTTACCAAAATAAGCAGAACGTTGATAGCTTATGTATTGCTTAGGTGATACATCATATCTTTTTAGAAAAGCGTCTAGTTCAGCGAATACTTGATTTTGAATATACTTTTTAGATACAGGCTTTTCACCAGTTTCAATGTATCTAGTAGCCTCCTCCAAAGTCATGGTAACACGTCTTTTTACGACGATACCGCCGACTTTCTTTTTAATCTCTAAGAAAACTTTGTCAGTAGGCTTAGCAGGGGAATAGTAACTCCTAAGACGAAGCTTTTCTTTGTAGTAAGGTTTAGCAAGGCTTTCTTTAATTAAGTAGTTGTCCTCGGTGTCGTAGTATAGGTTGAATATTCCATATTCGTGACCATCTACGCAATACTCATCGGGACGCATATACTGTTCTAGTACTGGGATTAGAGCATTGTACTGTTCATCAGTTAGCAAAAACTTAATTTCTTTTCTTTTAAAAGTTCTAATTGCCATTGTAACATCTTCCTTTCATAGCGTTTGGTTAACTCATTGATTATATTATATAGCACAAATCTTAAAATAACCTTAAAGTTTTACTATAATTTTGTATTAATACGATGAAAATTTGGTGAAATTTAAAACGTTTAACC
>CAYXNU010000132.1:1953-5092 GCA_964466485.1 uncultured Ruminococcus sp. | reverse complement strand
TTAACTTTAGCCATGATTTTAAAATCCTCCTTCTATTTTGATGCCTTAGGTGAAACGAACATTACAAGCGAACGTCCTTCCATTTTGGCAGGCTTTTCAACTGAACCGAACTCTGAACAAGCCTCTTTAAAACGTTCTAGTAGCTCCATACCCAACTCTGGGTGAGCGATAGCACGTTTACGAAACCTTACTGATACTTTTAGTTTATCTCCAGATTTTAAAAACTTTGAAGCTTGATTTACTTTAGTGTTGAAGTCGTTAGTATCTATTGTAGAGAACATTCTAATCTCTTTGACTTCTACAACCTTTTGATTTTTCTTAGCCTCTTTTTCACGTTTACTCTGTTCAAAACAATACTTGCCATAATCTAAGATACGGCATACTGGTGGGGTTGCCTGTGGAGCAATCTTAACCAAATCGAGATTGTTTTCATATGCAATCTTCATTGCTTCTCTAGGTGGCATAACACCGAGTTTAGTTCCGTCAACACCGATGACTAGGATTTCTTTATCCCTAATCTCCTCGTTGATTTGAAGTTCCTTGTTAGCTATAATCCAGCACCTCCAATAAAAAAGCCTAATAATACTTTAAAAATAAAATACAAAAAAATTTGAGTGCAATAACCCAAGTTCCGCACTCAAAAGATTTATACGCATAAATACGTTAAATAATCTTCAAAATGTTACCGTTTCGGAATACCCTTACGGTGAGAACAAGGTTCTGCTTAACACCTATAAGATTATAACGCATAAAGGCTTAATTGTCAATAGCCCAAATTAAAATTAACAGTTTGTTAATATTTACGGTTAGCAACTATATAGTTGTATCTTTAGTTGAAGATAATCCTTAACATCAACTTCGCCATCGTCATTTAAGTCGTTAAGAGATAGCACATCTTCGTTAAGTTCAATCATATCTAAAACATACTTTCTAAAGATTAGCAAGTCGTAAGTATCAATCTTTCCGTCAAGATTAATATCGCCCTTTAAAGTTTCTACAGTTTCGGTTTCTTCGTCAATAGCTTCATCTTCTTGAGCATCGATGTAAATTAATCTATCCCAATAAGCATATGTAGTTTGATATTCCGCCAAAGTAAAGTTATTAAAAGAGCCTGAATCGTTAATAGTAAAATCACTAGCACTAAAAGTTTTGCCATCTCCAGTGTAGCCAGTAACTACTATCCAGTGGTTGCTAGATGCACGTCCACCCTTGTTCTTATAACCTCCAAAGATTACAGGTCCATTCTTTAGTTTGTCATACAAAACCTTAAATAACTCTTGTGTGTTCTTTTGGTTATCAGGAATTTCAAAGGAATTATTAACAACATTCTTGCCATAAACGCTCCAACCATAGTTTCTAGCACTGCTAGGTATAATCATTGATGGACTATTGTTACTAGCAAATACCACACCTACACCAGTTTCATTTGAGTAAGATTTCATCATGTCAGTAGGATATATATATGTGCCAGTTTGATAAGAACGTAACATTGCAAAAGAAGTTATTAAACATCCAGATTTACTCATAACACTAGAACTATTGTTAATTCTAAGGTTATACCATGCCGAAGTAGTGTCATTTTGCCTAAATGCAGGTACATCGTAATAGATTGGAGTTACAACATCACTATCACTAAGTGTGGTAGTACTATCTTCAGTAACATCGCTTTGAATGGTTTCTAAACATTCGGTGTCGTTTGTAACCTCAATAGTCTGTAATGTGTCATCTTCCCCAACCTCTGCGAATACGTTTAAGCTTGTGCTAAGCATAGATGTCATCATGATTGCACCCACAACGGACGCAACCTTTCTTTTTAAACCCATAAAAAATCAAATCCTTTCTAAAACAAATCCCCTACATATGTTATTATAACACATATTTGTATGAAATGGTAGTAGACATTTTCACTAAAAAAGTTGAACGTTTTAGGCTATATTAATTTATATTGTATTTTTTTGCGTGAAAAACACAAAATCAGTAAAGATTACAGGCTACCCCTCTACATTGACACCGATAGACTTTTGTGCTATAATGTCGATAATATTAACGTGAGTTCGATAATAAAATTTTGCTTTGCAAAATTGCGGAACGGCGAATCGTCGTTCCCTACAGGTGAACTTGCGTAAACTTAACGAAAGGACTTTTACTATGCAAATAAACTTTCATATCCCAGACTTTGTGCGACACATGAAACTAAACCTAATACTAGCCGATACCCTTAGACAACGTCCCGAATGTTTCTATGATGGTGTGCATATCGGTTCAGTATATGGAACTTTTCCTACATCCATGTGGAACGGTGGACGACTATTCTGCGGAACGATAGACCCCCGTATGATAAACTACATCTTAAGGCAGTTTAATGCAAGAGGTATCCCATGTAGATATACCTTTAGCAACCCCCTTATTACTGAGGATATTCAGCTTAAGGATGAGTTCTGCAACCACTGTTTAAAGGTCGCTGAAAACGGCTTAAACGAAGCTATAGTGCTATCCCCACAGCTTGAAAAGTACATTAGAACTAACTACCCTAAGTATCCACTTATTAGTTCTACTTGCAAACAGATAGAAGACTTTGAGGATGTAGTATCAGAACTTAACAAAGATTACAAGTATGTAGTCCTAGACTACAACTGGAACAACAACTTTGAGGCTCTAGAAAAACTACCCCACAAGGAAAAGTGCGAAATACTTATAAATGCTTGTTGTACACCTCACTGCACACGACGTAAAGAACACTACTACACTATAGCTAAACAACAGATAGACCTCGCTAAACACTTTAAATACCACCCCAACGAACCTATAACAAACTTTCAAGACTTTGAATGCAAACAGATGACTTTAGAGTTCTATCAAACTACTAAACTTTCTATACACGTTACCCCTGAAGATATATACAATAAGTACGCCCCTATGGGCTTTGTAAACTTTAAGATAGAGGGCAGACAACTCTCCGATGTGGCTGTACTTGAAAGCTATATGTACTATATGGTAAAACCTGAGTACCGTGACGAAATTAGACTACATATGCTATTGCTAATGTTCGGAAACCCTGGTTCAGCTAATGGCAACACTACTAGAATGCTTAACAAAGCGTAAAATTAAAAAAATGTAGGGAACGACAATTTGCCGTTCC
>CAYXNU010000132.1:0-1853 GCA_964466485.1 uncultured Ruminococcus sp. | reverse complement strand
TTAAATGAACGTGTTAATATCTATTATTTCCATAGGTTTGTTAAGGCTTTTAGCGTAGTTTATGGTATAGCCTGTACCGCTTTTGTAGTCGCTTATAAAAGCTAAAAGTTTGTTAGAGTGGTCTACCATGTAGCGGTTGCGTTCAAAGTATGCCCACTTTGTGCTGTTTTGGTGTAGGCATACTACATCGTCAGCGATGTTTATAATTTGATTATATAGCCTTTTGTCCTCTAGGGAGAACTTATTCCCATGAGATTCAAAAGGCTTTACTGCTACTATTTTCAAATATGGGTATTGAGTAAGTTTAAGTTCTAGGAGCATTTCACCAGCCCAAAGGTCTATGCCGTCGGACATACCTATATAGAAACCACTAAAGCCCTCGTCTATGTAGTGAGTTATCTTTGCATATAGCATACTCTTTATGGACTCTAGTAGTGCTACTTGTTGATGTTCTGTCTTTGCTAATGATAGAATTTTTTCAGTTCTGTGTCCTGAAAAACATATGCTTTTTATCATTAATATCACCTTTCTGTTAATAAGTGTATACCCAACGCAAATTCGGTATACGTTAGGATAAGTCATAATGATATTATAGTATATATATTATAATTTGTAAAGTATTAGTATTAATATCCCTAAAAGCATTTGACTTAATATCATTTGTGGTGTACAATAGTAGTATTATAATTTTTTTATGAAAGGTGGATTTTTATAGAATGAATGAAGATAAACAAGTTTTTGACTATACTCAAAGTATTCCTGACAGGTTTAACCCTTTTAATAACGATACAGAAAACACAAGTTATCGTGATGACTACCGTAAGATAGTTCCGCAAATATCGGTAAGTGGCTGTGTAATACCTCAAACTCCCTCAAAGTTTGAAAAAAATAATATAAAAAGCGTCTACAATAGAACAGCTTTTACACTAGTTATTCACTTTATACTTTCCAACATATTTGCAGTAGTGATTATGGCTATAGTAAGCCTATTCGCTAGTAGAACCGTTGGGGTTACAAACTTAGAAAACTTTATGAGTAACAGTTCTGTATATATGGACGTTGTAGCCATAACCTACACTATTTCTAATATATTAGCGTTTTTAATAGGATGTAAGTTCCTACACTTGCCAATAGCTAACGTATTCAACAAGCCTACCGTGAATACAAAGTCTATGTTGAAACATATAAGTATAGCATGGTGTTTACAAGGCTTATGCATGATAATAGTATCTATAATATATACTATAGCCTCATCAACTGGTGTGGATTTAATCCCAGATAGTGTACTAACAGATGCCAACTACAACAGCATTACTTATTGCATTGCTACTTTCCTATACTCTTGTATAATAGCCCCTATCACTGAGGAAATGCTCTTTAGGGGGGTAGTGCTAAGAGGTTTTTCTGTAGTAAGTCAACGCTTTGGAATATTCATGTCAGCGTTGCTATTCGGGTTGCTACACGGTAATATATTACAGTTTGTAACTACATTCACAGTAGGAATATACTTAGCTTTTGTGGCTACTAAGTACAACTCTATATTGCCTACTATAGTTATACACTTCTTTATAAACCTAATTCCTACCATAATGGAAATTGCTCTATGTAGCAACGAAGAAGTTTACAACTTAGCTATGTATAGTTTCTATGGCATTATGATAATATTAGGTTTGGTGTTAATATGCATAGGGCATAGGTTTAAAGCTAACAGGTTACCTATACAGAACGCTCACCAAAAAAAGAGAACTCTACCACTAGCGTTATCTTCCATAGGTGTGTTGACGATACTAGTACTATATCTAGGTACTTTAATATCTAACCACTTACTATAGTGAGTTCGACAAATTACGGAA
>CAYXNU010000131.1:0-5093 GCA_964466485.1 uncultured Ruminococcus sp. | reverse complement strand
TAAACTTTCAAAACTATCCATAATAAAACACCTTACTAATATATTTAATCTAATGCCCCATAAGGCACTAAGAACATTCTACCACAATTAGAAAAGTACGTCAAGGATTAAATTACACAAACATATATGTTGAAATATTCTCTTGATTGTGCTATAATTTTTCTAAACTATAAATTTATAGAAAGGAGCATCCGTTTTGGATAGTTTTAACTTAGTATCTAGTTACAAGCCATCAGGTGACCAACCCAAAGCTATAGAGTCTTTAGTAAAGGGTTTGCAGTCGGGGTATGACTTTCAAACATTGTTAGGGGTTACAGGTTCAGGAAAAACCTTTACCATGGCTAATATCATTAAGGAGATAAACAAGCCTACTTTGGTGTTAGCTCACAATAAGACCCTTGCAGGACAACTATATTCAGAGTTTAAAGAATTTTTTCCAAACAACGCTGTGGAATACTTTGTATCCTACTATGACTACTATCGCCCAGAGGCTTATATTCCTACTTCCGATACTTTCATAGAAAAAGACGCTCAAATTAATGAGGAGATAGACAAACTTAGGCATTCCGCAACGTGTTCACTTGCCGAACGCAAAGACGTTATAGTGGTATCTAGTGTGTCGTGTATATACTCCCTAGGCAACCCAAATGAGTACAAACAGGCTAGTATATCCCTTAGAGAGGGTGCTAACAAATCCCGTGACGAACTAATACAAGAACTTGTAGCTATACGATATGAAAGAAATGACATAGACTTTAAAAGAAATACTTTTCGTGTGCGTGGTGATATTGTAGATATCTTTCCAGTAATGTCTAACGAAAAGGCTATCCGTGTAGAATTTTTCGGGGACGAAATAGACAGAATCTGTGAAATAGACCACCTAACTGGAAAGGTTCTATCTACACTAAAACATTCCATAATATTCCCAGCTACACACTATGCCATATCTAGAGAAAATATAGAAGATGCCATTAAAGACATAGATGCCGAACTCGCAGAACGTGTACAGTACTTTGAATCTCAAGGGAAACTCATAGAGGCTCAAAGAATACTAGAACGTACTCATTACGACATGGAAATGCTCTTAGAAACGGGGTTTTGTTCGGGTGTGGAAAACTACTCTAGGATACTTTCAAGACGACCTAAAGGTAGCGTTCCATATACCCTACTAGACTACTTCCCAAAAGACTTCCTACTAATAGTGGACGAAAGCCATGTGACTATACCGCAAGTAAAAGCTATGTATCACGGGGACAGGGCTAGAAAAGATAATCTTATAAACTATGGCTTTAGATTGCCTAGTGCTTACGACAACCGCCCACTAACTTTTGAAGAATTTTTAGGCAAACTAAACCAAACTATATTCGTATCCGCTACACCTAGCGACTTTGAAAAGTCACATTCAAAACAGATTGCAGAACAGATTATCCGCCCTACTGGACTACTAGACCCTATAGTTGAAGTTCGACCTATTGAGGGACAGATGGACAACTTAATCTCGGAAATTAATAAACGTACCCCAAACGGCGAAAAAGTTTTAATAACCGCTCTCACTAAAAAGATGGCTGAAGATTTAACCGACTACCTAGAAAGTTACAACATTAGAGTGCAGTATATGCACCACGAAACAGATACCATTAAACGTATGGAAATACTAAAAGATTTTCGTTGCAACAAGTTCGATGTATTAGTGGGCATTAACCTATTGCGTGAAGGTTTAGATATCCCAGAAGTAACACTAGTAGCCATTCTAGATGCCGACAAGCAAGGCTTTTTGCGTTCCGAAACGTCCCTAATACAGACCATTGGGCGTACCGCTAGAAACTCTAAAGGAAAAGTTATCATGTATGCAGATAGCGTTACATCTGCTATGGAAAGTGCTATACTAGAAACCGAACGTCGTAGAAACATCCAAATGGAGTATAATTCACAGCACGGCATAACCCCTAAGACTATTGTTAAATCCATTAGAGAAGTGCCTGAAATTACTAAGCCTATGGACTCCCCTACGGATTTGTCATCTACTGAAAATGTTGAAATGCTCATCGCACAACTAGAATTAGAAATGCATCAAGCTCAAGAAATACTAGATTTTGAACACGCTATATTCTGCCGTGATAAGATTAGAAAACTTAAAGAGGATAATTTAAGAGATTAAAAAATATAAAATTAGCAATGTAGGGAACGGCAAATAACCGTTCCTTATATTTATAGCCTTATGTACTATTTTCAACGCACATACTACTTGACAAAAAAAGCAATATGGTGTATAATGTAAAAAAACATCCGAAAAGGAAGTTTTAACCGTATAGCAACACACACATATGCATAAGCTGAAATTAGGAGGATTAGCAATGAAAGTATTTCAAAGTCTTACATCATTGGTAGTATCTGCAGTGGTTGGTATGGTATGTATAGGATATTTCCCAACAGAAACTGCTAGTGCTGACACAGAGTACAAAATGACAGTAAACAACTTATCTACTAGTAATTACACCTACGCTGACATATATGCTAGTATGTATGCCACAGTTGACGATGACGTATCAGAGTATGCACAAATAGTTAAAGACAACTTACAAGCCCACAACGAAGAATTTACCATTACGGTAGATATAGACACTACAAAAAAGTCTTACAATGAGGCATCCTTAGCAAACGCAATACTAGAACAAGCGTGTAGTCATAATGGCATAGGTGATGAGGGCGACTATCTAGGTACTTCTTATTCGGAGTCCACTATAAGTGCAATGTTTAACCGCAAAGAAAAAAACGTAAAAATAACCTATAAGTTGGAATACAAAACTACCCTAGAACAAGAAGAAGAATTGAACGAATATCTCGACAAGGTAATATCTTACCTAGACCTTGACGGCGATACCGACTACGAAAAACTATTCAAGATATACGACTATGTATGCAGAACTACTTACTACGACTACGCCTCTATAGATGACGACTCCGACTCTTTGGAACACTCTGCATACTCCGCACTATGCAAACACAAAGCCGTATGTGATGGCTACGCACAAGCTATGTACAGGCTTTGCCTTAAAGTGGGCATAGATATTAGAATAGTTGAGGGAACTCTATCAGGGGGCGGACACGCTTGGAATATGGTACAACTAGATGGTATATACTACCTCTTAGATGCTACCAACGACAGCGAACAGGCAACTTATGACTACTTCTTGAAAAACTACAACTCTACAGAGTTTGCAACCTATGTGCCTAGAAGTAAATTCACTACTAGTGAATTTTTAGAGCAGTACCCTATATCTAGCACAGAATACCTAGACACTGTAGATACTTTAAAGGCTACACGTCTAACCTATGGCGACTTTGAGTATACCACTTCTGTGGATTCTGTTAATATTACAGACTACAACGGCAACGATGCTAATGTGGTCGTTCCTAGCGAAATAGACGGTATACCCGTAAAGAGAGTAGCTATGTACGTTTTCGATTATAACTACAACATAAAGTCAATAGAGTTTTCGGAGGGCATTGAGAATTTGTCAGCTACTGCTATACTGGATTGCAAAAACTTAGAAACTATCATTATACCCTCTACTATGCAGATAGCCCCCCGTGCGTATAGTATGTACGTTACTTGCATGGACTCTGTAGTGCGTGACTGTCCAAACCTTAAAGAGTATGTGCTATCGGAAAGCAACCCCTACTTAACACTAGTAGACGGTGTGCTATACAACGCCGAACTAACTAGATTGCTATCATGCCCCGCTAAGTTGGAAATAGAAGAACTTACCGTTCCTAGTAGTGTAACGTACATAGCAGACGATGCCTTTGAATATAACCAAAGTATCAAGAGTGTGACACTCCCCGACTGTGTAACATACATAGGCTACAGTGCTTTCAAAGATGATACATCTTTAGAAAAAGTAAACATTCCCGAAAGTTGTACTATAGTATGTTTCTATGCTTTTCAAGGTACTGCTATTAAAGAGATATACATCCCTGAAAACTTTACTGGTATGATTTTAAGTGATGCTTTAGATGCCAACACTGTGGAAAACGTCGTAATAGCCCCCTCTAATGAAAAGTACTCCATGGTGGACAACTGCTTACTATATACAGAAGATGACGAATGCACCATGGTAATGTACGTTTCACAAGAAGACCAAAAGTCGGTAACTATCCCTGACGAAGTTACTAGTATTAATCGTGACGCTTTTTCTGAAAACATTAGCATAGGTGAGTTGGTATTAGGCAGTGGATTAACTTCTTGTGATAACTATAGCTGTTGGTCTGCAAATATTAATAAGATAGTAGTTCCCGAAAGTGTATCTAGAATATACTTCTACGCTTTCAAGGCGAACGATTCCACACGCTCTGGTAAGTACCTAGAACTATACATTCCCTCCACAGTAACTAACATATCCAGTGATGCTATATACTGCGGTGACAGCAGTAAGATAATAGTTCACGGCGATACTGGTAGCACAGCCGAAACTTTCGCTAATAAGAACGGCTATACATTCATTAGCAACGACCTTAAAACTACCGAGGTTCAAGTAAACGTTAAACCTAATGTAATATTTGACATTAGCAGTATTTGCAACCCCGACGACTACACATGGATACTCCTAAACAACGACAGCAACCTACAGTACAGCATGGATGGAAATAAGGTTACTGTTGTTAGTTCGTCTGGGGCGGGAAGTACTATACCTGCTACTCTAATAGGTTACAACGACACAGAATCCGTTAGGATTAACGTTAATGTAGTGGCTGAAGATGTCGACGATACACAAACGACAGAAACTACTACTCAAGAGCCTACAACTACCGAACAAGTCAAGGACACAGAAACTACTGAAAAGCCCGACGATACTACCCAAACTTTCAATAAAGTAGATATCCTATTGCTTAAAAAGTACTTGTTGGGTATGGTGAGAACTACTAATGCCAAACTAGACTTTAACTCCGATGGCAACATAGATGTGCTAGACTATATGCTAATAAAAAACATCTTATTAAGGTTCTCTAACCTATAAAGTTACTCAAGTATAAAATACACATACGGAATGGCGAATCGCTGTTTCCTACAAGATTACACGGTTAAATTTTCT
>CAYXNU010000130.1:2427-5211 GCA_964466485.1 uncultured Ruminococcus sp. | reverse complement strand
TGGTTACAGTGGTGCAGGTAAAAAAGCCATCGCTGTATATGAGAGCGACCAAAAACCTAAAGAATACTACAGCCCTAGACAGTACGCTCTAACACAACAACACAAACACCTACCCGAAATGCAACAGGTTAGCGGACTAACTTACAAGCCTATGTTTAACCCTATGGTATGCGACTACTTTAGCGGTATGGTAGTATCTGTGCCTATACAGACTAGAACCCTAGAAAAGAAAGTCACTCCACAGGCAGTGCATGAAATGTTTCTAAAACACTATGAGGGTGCTAACTTCGTTAAGGTGCAACCACTAGGCGGTGAGGGTGTACTCGCTGATGGCTTTTTGGCATCGAATACCCTTAGCGGTTACAACGGTATGCAAATATTTGTGTTTGGCAACGACGAACAGATTTTACTATGCTCTCGTTTGGATAACCTAGGCAAAGGGGCTTCTGGTGCAGCCGTTCAATGCCTAAACATAATGATGGGCATAGACGAAACTACTGGTCTTTTATAAACACATCTACAACTTTATAATCATATGCAAAGGATTGATTTTTATGGATATGGAACTTTTTGACGGTGATATATGTACACCTCAAGGTTTTATTATCGATACCTTTGAATGCTGTTTAAATAACTTGACTTCTTATGCACACGTCCTAGTTGCAGACAACCCTTGCACTGTAGCGTTTAAGTACCCCGAAAACGTAGAGAGTACAGTAAGGGAAAACGTTACTAGTTTAAAAAATACTAAGGGAATAGCACAAGCTTTTATTATCGAGATTGCCCAACACGATACAGACTTTATAAAGAATATCTACAATCTGTTAGGCTTGTACGATGAAAACTTTTTATTAAACTTTTCTATAGATAGAGATAGCACAAACTCTACTAACAAAGATAAAGCATTTGCAATACAGTTTGACATCTGTGGAGTAGATTGCACCTTAGGGGTGTTGAAGTATGGCAACAACGTATACATCACTACCGATGTAGCCATCACTCATGACATGATAGACTTAGCTTTAAACGATATATACTATCAAGTTAGTATTAATGGCACACTATGTGTGATAGCATCTGGTATAGCTGGAAATAGAGCTATAACCAAATGCAATTACAATTTTAACACGTTTAAAAAGGCTCTAAACTTAGCAGTTGAGAACCTTTAATATACAACGCAAATTCGATTGTATAGAATACAAATTCACTGCTCCGTTGGTGGGATGTTTAAAGAATATTAAACCAAAATATAAATACATACAAAGGACTCTCCATATTCGGAACTTAATGGGTGTTCTCTACAATCGAACTAGTGTTCAAATTTTCAAGTTAAAAGAGGTTTTAAAATGGAAATGATTACAAATAGCGTCCGTTCGCAAGTACTTATTGACGCACTCCCTTACATTCAAAAGTATAACAACAAGATAATAGTAATTAAGTATGGCGGTAACGCTATGACTAACGAAACTCTTAAACAAGCCGTTATGAGCGATATCGTGCTATTATCTTTAGTAGGTATTAAGGTAGTACTAGTCCATGGTGGTGGCCCTGAAATTAACGATATGCTTAAAAGATTGAACATCGAAAGCAAGTTTATAAATGGTCTACGCTACACCGACAAAGACACCATTGACGTTGTTAAAATGGTGCTATCCGGTAAGGTAAACAAAGAACTAGTAGCCCTATTGCAACAACACGATGGCAAAGCTATAGGTCTTTGCGGTATCGATGGAGAAATGCTATTAGCTGAAAAGATTGAATCCGATGTGGATTTGGGCTTTGTTGGTAAGATTAAAAAGGTTAATACTAAACCTATCCTAGACTGCCTAGATAACGGTTTCGTACCTGTAATAGCTACAGTAGGTGTCGGCGAAGATGGACAAACCTACAACATCAATGCGGATACAGCATCATCCCGTATAGCATCCGAACTAGGTGCAGAAAACTTAATACTAATGACCGACATTGCAGGACTACTTAAAGATAAAGACGACCCATCCACTCTAATACCATCCGTGAACGTTTCGGAAGTTCCTTTTATGAAACGTCAAGGCATTATTTCGGGTGGCATGATTCCTAAAATAGATTGCTGTGTAGAGGCTGTTCGTAGAGGTGTTAAACGTACTTCTATCATAGATGGACGTGTTCCACACTCTATACTTATAGAGTTGCTCTCCAATGAGGGTATAGGTACACAGTTTAAATAATACTATGAGAGATAGTAAACTATTTCAAATTACTACCCAACCCACCCTAAAAATGTACAAGCAACTTAACAAGATGAACTCACAACGTTCTATAAGTATAAAGTTTTTTTTAGTGTTGTCGTGTATTTTGGGAGTGTTTGGTGTGTACTCTATAGTTAGGTACATCTTAGATACTTCTGTGGGTGGTTTAGGTAAAGGCATCTTTGGAGTACTAATAAACGTCGCATTCGTTACATTCTATTTAAAGGGTCATGAAATGTTAGCAGAAAAGTCCATGCGTATGCAAGGCAAAGACGCTTACTTAGAAATATTCTCTACATTCTACGAGGACAGAGTAAACGTTAGAACCTCTAAAACCAAAGGTACTATCAAGCTAAGCAATATTAATAAACTCTATGAGGATAACCAATACTACTACTTGTCTTACGATAAAAACAACGTGGCTAAAAGCTACATAGTAGTAGACAAGGACGGCTTTACTTTAGGGGACTCCCTAAAGTTTAAAGAGTTTATTAACAATAAAATATCTTCTAACAAGGAAAATGCTAGGAAGATGAAAAAAGACAATAATATCAAG
>CAYXNU010000130.1:0-2327 GCA_964466485.1 uncultured Ruminococcus sp. | reverse complement strand
ATGCGAACTCTATATCATTTAATTTTTGGGAGGAATTATTTTTGAGTACTATAGAAAAGTTTAACTCTCACGTTATGCAAACCTATGGCAGATTGCCACTAGTTGCCGAACAAGGTGACGGCAGAACTTGCATAGATGAGGACGGAAAAAGATATATAGATTTGGGTAGCGGTATAGGCACTAACTCTCTAGGCTACTGCGATGAGGATTGGGCTAAGGCTGTATCAGAACAGGCTCACAAGATACAACATACCTCTAACTACTACTACACAAAGGTACAAGCTGAATTCGCTGAAAAGCTTTGCAATGCTACTGGCTACGATAAAATCTTTTTCGGTAACAGCGGTGCAGAAGCTAACGAGTGTGCTATTAAGTTGGCTAGAAAGTATAGTTTCGATAAGTATGGCAAAGGTAGACACAACATCATTACTTTGGTAAACTCTTTCCATGGTAGAACTTTAGCTACACTTTCCGCTACTGGTCAAGATAGTTTTCACAACTACTTTTTCCCATTCGTAGAGGGATTTATCAATGCTAAAGCTAACGATATCCAAAACCTAAAGTCTAAACTAGATGGCACTATCTGTGCAGTAATGTTAGAGTTTATTCAAGGCGAGGGCGGTGTAAACCCTCTAGACGTTGACTACGTTAAAGAAGTAGAAAAGCTATGTCACGAAAACGATATACTATTTATAGCCGATGAAGTTCAAACTGGTGCTGGTAGAACTGGTGCGTTCTTAACTTCTCAACTATTTGGTGTTAAGCCAGACGTTACTACTATGGCTAAAGGTCTAGCTGGTGGTGTGCCTATAGGTGCTTGTTTAACTACTACCCAGTTTGGTGACGTACTAGTTAAGGGTACTCATGGTTCTACATTCGGTGGTAATCCATTAGCTTGTGCGGGTGGTATCGCTGTAATAGATAAGGTTGCTACTCAACCATTCCTAGACGACGTTAAAAGAAAAGGTGAATACATTAGGGAAAGACTCTCTAAGTGTAGTGAAGTTGAAAACATCACTGGTATGGGCTTAATGCTAGGAATATCCCTTAAGACTAAAAAGGCTAGTGACGTTTTAAATCAAGCTTTTGAAAACGGCTTACTAATACTAACCGCTAAAGACAAGGTTAGACTACTACCACCTTTAAACATAACTTATGATGAGTTAGCTTACGGCTTAGATATACTTATAGAAATTCTACAGAAATAAATATATAACACAACATACTTTCACGAAAGAGGTGTATATACAAATATGAAACTTACAATAAATCATAAAGGCAATAAAATGTTCGCTTGTAAAAAAGATGACCCTAAAGATATAGTATATACTATGGCTAAAAAGGGTATACTTTCCAACAGCCACATGGAACTATACAACAAGATGGGCTACCACCTATACTCCCTAAAGAGTGACCTAAAAGGCAGACGTGCAAACTTTGACATATATCTTAATGAAAAGATTATCATGAAAGCATCTTGTACAGCGACATTCTTAAACCCTGCTATAGCAATAAAGTATCTAGATATAACATATATCCTTAGAAGTACTGACAGAACTAAATTTGTAGTTATTAAAGATAAAGAAGAAATAGGAAAGATTCATGTATTTGAATCTTTAAAAGGCGACCTACAGTTTGAAGTAGACATTGATGACGCTTATTTCGATGACTATATGTTATTTTTCAGTTACATGATATATATGTCTTTCTACAATAAAAAGTAGTTTGGCATATATATTATAAATATATTCCATTAAAAATTAGGAGGTTTTATTTACTATGAAACATCTTTTAAAGATGCTTGACTTAAGCACAGAGGAGATTTTAGACATCTTAGATACAGCAGACCAACTCAAGTATGAGTTGAAAAACGGAATAGCCCACGAACACCTAAAGGGTAAAACTTTAGGTATGATATTCCAAAAGGCATCCACTAGAACTAGAGTATCCTTTGAAACTGGTATGTACCAACTAGGCGGACACCCACTATTCCTATCTTCTAAGGATTTACAGATAGGCAGAGGTGAACCCGTTCAAGATACCGCTAGAGTTCTATCCCGTTACCTAGACGGCATTATGATTAGAACCTTTGAACAAGCAGAAGTTGACGCTCTTGCTGAATATGGCTCTATCCCAATAATAAACGGTCTAACTGACTTCTGTCACCCTTGTCAAGTACTAGCTGACTTAATGACTATCCGTGAGTTTAAAGGCTCTTTCGATGGTCTTAAAATGTGCTACATAGGTGATGGCAACAATATGGCTAACTCCTTAATAGTAGGCGGTTTAAAAGTAGGTATGGACGTTTCTATTGCGTGTCCTAACGA
>CAYXNU010000129.1:0-5228 GCA_964466485.1 uncultured Ruminococcus sp. | reverse complement strand
TAGTAGTAGTCTAAGAACTTAGCTACAGTTTCGGTATCGGTTTGGCTTTCAAAAGAGTAGCCCTCTCCCGATAGGAACTCTTTAAGTTGCCTATAGTTTTCTATAATGCCATTGTGAACGATAGTAACCCTTTTATTACCATGTGGATGTGAGTTAATATCAGAGGGTTCACCGTGTGTTGCCCACCTAGTATGACCTATTCCACAGTTGCCAACAGGCTTGTGTTCTAGGTTCAACTTATTAACAAGGTTATCCAAACTACCTTGACACTTTTCTACTACAATTTTATTCTTTTCAAATACAGCAATACCTGCTGAGTCATATCCACGATATTCTAACTTAGATAGTGCATTGATTAATACATCGGTACAGTTTCTATCGCCTACATAACCTACTACACCGCACATAATAAAAACCTCCTTATAGTTGTAAATAACGAATAGTCAAAATTTGCAGTAATTACTATTTTGACTATCCATTACTTATTTTTTCGCAAACCCGATATATAAAGCTTTTCCATGTTTATTTTTATAGCGGAACGGCGTTCCGCAGTTTGCCAAAGCAAAATTATATTATCGAACTCACGTTATTTTAAGATATTATATTTTCAATATTACTAAACTACTTAGTGCCAAAGATTCTGTCACCAGCGTCGCCTAAACCAGGAACTATATAGTTGTCCTCATCTAAGCATTTATCTATACAGCAACAGTATATTTCAACGTCTGGGTGGGCAGTAGTAAGCTTTTCTAGACCCTCTGGGGAAGCTATCAAGCACATATACTTAATATCCTTTACACCTGCACTCTTTAGTTCGTTGGCAGTTAATACAGCTGCACCGCCAGTAGCTAACATAGTATCTACTATTATAGCGTGACGTTCGTTAATATCAGCTGGGAACTTAGCGTAATACTTAACAGTTTCGCCTGTAGTAGGTTCTCTAAAAGCACCCACATGACCTATCTTAACTGTAGGGATAAGCTTAGAAACGCCATCTGCCATAGGTAGACCACCACGAAGTATAGGTACTAAAGCCATCTTGTAGCCTGAGATTACGTTAGACTTAGTGTAGTGTCTAGGGGCTTTAATCTCAACTTCCTTTAGAGGCAAATCTCTAGTAGCCTCGTAAGACATTAGCATAGCAGTTTCGGAAACTAGTTCTCTAAACTCTTTAGAGCCAGTGTTAGCATCTCTCATTAAAGAAATTTTGTGTTGAACAAGAGGATGTTCAATAACGTGTACGTTTTTCATATTCATAAAAAAACACTCCTTTATGTATGTTATATTATATAATATTCTTCTCGATATTGGCAATAAGGTCTACTCTGCGTTGGTGTCTACCGCCCTCGAACTGTGTATTTAAGAATACGTCTACTAACTCTATAGCAGTACCCACCCCGATAACTCTAGCACCTAAACATAGCACATTAGCATCGTTGTGCATACGGGTAAGCTTAGCAGAAAAGTAGTCGGAACATACACAAGCACGGATACCATCTACTTTGTTGGCACACATAGACATACCCACACCAGTACCACAGAATAGCAAACCACTAGTGCAAGTACCGTCGGTAATCTTATCGCACAAAGATTTAGCTATTATAGGGTAGTCACAAGATTCACCATTGCAACCCACATCTATAAAATCTATACCCTTTTCGGTTAAATATTTCGCAATCTCGACTTTCAAACTATAACCAGCATGGTCACAACCTATAACTATCATTTTATAAACTCTCCCTTAAAAGTATTTAAAATTTACTAAACTTATGTTATAAAAAACTAAAGTAAATTACCTATTCATTGTACCATATATTCATAGTTTTTGCAAGTCATTTTTAAGATATTAAGTTACTAGAAACTTCAACAAATAACATTATTTATTTTTGTATGTTATATACAAATGATTTTGTAATGTTTAAAAGTAAATTATTGTATCTTGACAATATTGTTTTATTTGGGTATAATATATCTGTAGTACTAATGTCTACAAATGGTTAAATATACTATTTGCAGAACGTAATGATAGTGCAATTTTAAACGCAAGTTCGATACGTCACAAGTTGGCTCAACTAAACTGTAGAACAGCCAAGTGAAAGGCTGTTGATTAATCAATCTTAACCATTAAATGTAATTATAGTTATTCCTACGCTATGGTGTATAACTTCTCAACATAAGGTGACCGCTGTCATTTGGATTACACAATGGATATTGATGGTCAATCAGCATACTTTGACCAAGGTTTATTCCCTACAGAGTGGCATCTGTGTAGGGAAAGAGTTTTTTTATGTATCTTTCGGACTGGCGTAATCCAAAAAAGAAAGGCGGAGAAAGTATGGTAAAAAGAAGGATAGTAGCATCTGTAGTAGCTTTGTGTTTAGTATCTACTGCGTTTGCATATCCGAATGTGAGGCTAAACGCTGAAAACGATAACAGTGTAACTGTTGGTAATTCTGATGGGCTTGACAGTGATAGCAGTAGTAGCACTACCGACGACGACGATAGCGAATCTTTGTATGTAGAACAGACTACCTACAGCGACTACTACGATGAGTATTCTACTCAAACTCGCCCAGACAAAGAAATACTTATTAATGGTACTGACTACACATCAGCGGAGGACGGTGACTTCTCTACTGAAACGTACGAAGGCTCAAACGGTGAGGTTTTAGTCTGGAATAGTTTAGAGGGTACTCTTACTTACAACTTCGATGTTGAAGAAACTGGTATCTACTGCTTAGAAATGTCATACTACAATATAGTAGCAAATTCCAACACTATAGAGTTATCTATTGCCATAGACGGTGAAGTCCCTTACAGTACAGCTAGTAGAATCCAACTTAACAAAGTTTGGGTGAACGCTGAAGATATTAAAGAGGACGAGAACGGCAACCAAGTTAGACCCTCTCAAGTTCAAGAGGGTATGTGGCAAGTTACAGACATTAAAGACGTTGACGGACTTTTCAATGACCCACTTATATTCTACCTAGAAAAGGGTTCTCATAGTGTAACTATAGAGGGTACTAGAGCTTACATTGCTATAGAATACCTAAAGTTCCACAACGACGACAGCGTGGCTACTTATGATGAGTATGTATCTAGTGTGGACACAGATGTTACTATAGAGAGTACACCCTCTACCTTAATTCGTATCGAGGGAGAAGACGCAGACTATAAGTCTAGTTCTACTCTATACCCTACCTATGATAAGGACAGCTATATGGTATCACCATCCGACCCTGTTAAACAGATGTACAATACTATCGGTGATGCTACATGGTCACAGGCTTTGCAAACCATCACATGGAAAGTGAACGTGGAAAATGATGGTTGGTACAAGCTAGGCATTAAATCTAGACAACAAGAAATGCGTGGTTTCTACTCTAATAGACGTATCTACATAGACGGCGAAGTCCCTTGCGAGGAGTACGACCAAGTAAAGTTCTACTATAGCACAGATTGGAGTGTCGTATCCCCTCAAGACGAAAACGGCAACGATACTTATGTATATCTATCGGCTGGTGAACACGAAATATCTATGGAAGTTATACCCGGTGAAATCGGTGAGTCTATGCGTCAACTAGATGATATAGTGCTAAAAATCAACAACTACTACAGACAAATCTTAATGATTACTAGCCCTAACCCCGACAAGTATACAGATTACTATGTACATACAAAAATACCAGACTTAGTAGATACCTTTGCAGAAATTTCACAAGAACTTAAAGACATTCAAAACAATATAGAAACACTCTCAAACTCAGAGGGTTCGGAAGCCTCCACACTAGAACAGATGACCGTAATACTAGACAAGTGTGTGGAAAAACCTTTACAGATTCCTAACTACCTATCACAGATAAAAGATAACGTAACTGCTATATCCTCATGGATGAGAGATTACAGAGAACAACCTCTAGAAGTTGACTACATAGAGATTGCCTCCGCAAATCAAGACTTTTCTTCCATTAAAGCAAACTTCTTTAAATCGGTATCATTTAGTTTTAAATCGTTTATAGGTTCGTTTACCGACGACTACAATGTACTTTCCGATACCTCTAGCGACGATACTATTACCGTTTGGGTAGGCTTAGGACGTGACCAAGCACAAGTAGTTAAAGAGTTGGTAGAGTCGGAATTTACTCCCGAAACTGGTATACCAGTAGCAGTAAACTTAGTACAAGGTACTCTAGTAGAGGCTACTCTTGCGGGTAAAGGCCCTGATATTTCACTATTCTCGGCGGGTGAACTTCCTGTAAACTTAGCCGTTAGAGGACTACTAACAGACCTCTCGCAGTTCGATGATTTCGACGAAGTAGCAAGTCGTTTTCAAGAGAATGCTACAGTACCTTACACTTACGATGGCAGTTGCTATGGTATACCTCTAGAACAAAACTTCCCTATGATGTTCTACCGTAAGGACGTACTTAGTGAGTTAGGTTTCGACCATGCCCCCGAAACGTGGGACGAACTTATCGAAATGCTACCTGCATTTCAGAGAAGTTATATGTCTGTGGGCTTAGTTACGCCAACTGTAAACGTTTCCGCTGCTACCGAAGCAGGACACACATTTGCTACACTAATGCTACAAAAAGGTCTTAACTATTTCAACGAAGACCAAACCGCTACAACTTTCGATAGCATAGAGGCAGTACAAGCTTTCGAGCAGTGGACAGACTTCTATACTAAGTATGAATTTGAACAGACTTACGATGCCTTTAACCGTTTTAGAACTGGTGAATATCCTATAGTAATACAGAACTACACGTTCTTTAACCAACTATCTGTAGCATCTCCAGAAATCAACGGACTTTGGGGAATGACTTCTATTCCGGGTACGGTTCAAGAAGATGGCACTGTATCCCATGCTACTAACTCCACTGGTACTTGTGGTATTATATTCAACAAGGTTGCCAACGAAGAAGATGCGTGGACTTTCTTAAAGTGGTTCTCCTCTACAGATGTACAAGTAGAGTACGGAACTTCTATCGAGGGCTTGATGGGTCAAATGGGACGTTACGATACCGCTAACTTAGAGGCTCTAGAACAACTATCATGGTCTTCTAGCGAACTAGCTACCCTACAAACCCAACAAGACGAATTGAACGAAATAGCTATCATACCCGCATCTTATGCCGTTACTAGAAACGTTATGAACGCATTTAGAGAAACTGTAAACAACGCTGAAAACCCTCGTGATACCCTAATGTGGTACAACAGAGATATCA
>CAYXNU010000128.1:0-5247 GCA_964466485.1 uncultured Ruminococcus sp. | reverse complement strand
CATTATCAAACTCACATTAACTTAATACTTTTACTCGATAGTTTCTTCTACTTCTAACTGTTCATCGCTAGAAGTTTCGTTATCGCCGTCGCTGTCACCTATAGAAGATGTACCGTCGTACTCCTCAATAGTAGCACTCTCGATAACTATGTCATCGTAAGGTTTATCGTTGCTATCTGTTTTAGCTTGTGAAATTGCCATTACAACGTCCATTCCCTCGAATACTTGACCGAAAACCTCATAGCTTTGGTCTAAGAATGGAGTTCCACCAACCTCTTGATACATTTCTCTAACGTTTTCAGGGAAAGTAATACCGTAGGAATTTTCTATCATATTAAAATAGCTTTCGTTAAATTCGCTACCATCGTCTTGACTAACTATATAAAATTGGCTTTTATTAAGATGGTCAACAGAGTTTGTAGCATAGGCAACAGCACCTGCAAAGTGACATAAACCACTATTAAACTCACGCTCAAAGCCTTCGCCCCAAATGCTTTCGCCACCCGAACCAGTACCGTTTGGGTCACCCGCTTGAATAACGAAATCCTTAATAACACGATGGAATATTATGTTGTCATAGTAGTTTTCTTCGGAAATAAGTCTTTTGAAATTTTCAACACCCTTAGGACATTCGTCCTCGAAAAGTTTAATCTTTATAGTGCCGTAATCTTTAACTTTTATTACCGCAATTTCTTCACCTATTTCGGGTTGAGTAAAGTTTAATATCTCTACATCTTCAGCAACGTCATCAGCAGATTCAGTTTGTAAGTCAGTGGTTTCAACTGTAACTTCACCGCTATCTATCTCGGTAGTTTCGGAACTATCTATTTCAGCAGTTGAAGTATCGCAACCACAAAGTGTAAACATAAATAATAATAAAGAGATTAGAATCGCAATCCTTTTAAAAAACATAACATATACCTCTATAAACAATATTATTGTAACCTAATTTATAGGTTATACTCCCAAAAGCATTTATGTCTAATAAAAATAAAGTTTAAACATAAAAATGCTCATAGGTTTATTATACAATATAGAAAGGCTTTTGTAAAGTATAATTTCAAATTGAAATCAAATTTTAAGAATTTATTGTTTGTATTTGTGGGAATAACTCAAACTCTCCACAATTGATGTAAAAAAGTGTTAATCATTACTATTGCCCAAAGTAGAGTCATTTTTCGAGTAAGTAGAGATTTCAACTTTTTCTATTAATATATCACTAGTTGGGGTTAAGTTGTCGTCATCATCTTCCACCGCTTGAGAGGTTATCTTATCTATAACGTCAAACCCTTGATATGTTTGTGCAAATATAGTCATCTGTTGAGCAAAGTTAGGGATACCGCCGTACTCTATAAAAGTATCAACTAACTGGGTATTTTCGTTTTCGTCGTCACTATATATAGATAGTAAATCCGTTTTAATATCGTCTGTGAACTCTATACTGTTTAGCACCATAAACCTACTACCAGAGCAACCGCTCTTAGCACTTAAAGAACAGAAAGCACCCTTAAAAGGCCATAAATCGCTAGATAGTTCATTGTCGATAGTTTCATTATCTTGATTAAAAGTTTCTTCGTTTAAGTTGCCTTCTTTGTCATATGAGCCACCCGCAAAGTAAGTATCTTCTTGAATCCTAAATACATAGGTATTGTCATAGTAACCGCTTTCGGCTAGGTCTATAAAGTTTTGTACTGTGTTGGGGGCTTTATCGGGGTATAGTACCGCTCTAATCTCTCCTAGGCTAGTAGTGATAATAGCTATTGGAGAACCCTCCTCGATAGTATCTTCTAGAGCGTCTAACTGCACTAAATCTATATTATTAACATCAACCTTTGTAGAGGGCTTATAGAAGAATATAACATTTATTAAGTATGCAAACGCTGCAACCATCAAGGCAATACACATAAACTTAAACATACCCTTTGCGTGTTTGTTCATTTTGCTCATAAAAAAATCCTTTCATAAAAAATATTTGCTGTTCTACCATTCATATACACGGAACGCCCAATGGGCGTTCCTTATAAACATATTTCTGTTGTGTACTATTTCTTAGTAATCTTAGTACCTTGTCTAGTTTCTTCTATAACGTATCCCAACTCAGATATTTTATTTCTAAGTTCGTCAGCTAGAGCGAAATTCTTTTCTTTTCTAGCAACTTTTCTTTGTTCAGCTAGGTCTAGAATTTCTTGAGGGATTTCGTCTTCTTTTTTGCGGTTGTAAACTATACCTAGAATACCTGTTAAGGTGTCGAAAAGTTCCGCACCCTTTTGGAGTTCTTCCTTAGTAGCAACACCGTCAGCGGACATAGTATTTAAATCTCTAACCAATTCAAAGATGTAAGAGATAGCATCAGCTGTATTTAAATCGTCCTCCATAGCGTTGATAAACTGTTGTTCACGAGTGTTAAAAGTCTTTTCAACCTCTGGTGAAATAGCACCGCTCTTAGCGTTAGCGATAGCTCTATCTAGTGTATCACGGCAGTTGTAGAGCCTATCTAGAGAGGATTTACAAGCGTCTAGTAAGTCTTTGCAGTAGTTGATAGGACTTCTGTAGTGTGCTTGAACCATCATGTAGCGGATAACCTCATAGCCGTACTTTTCAGCAACGTCACGCACTGTAAAGAAGTTTCCTAAAGATTTACTCATCTTAACGTTATCCACATTGATATATCCATTGTGAATCCAGTAGTTAGCAAGGGGTTTACCAGTAGCACATTCACTTTGAGCGATTTCGTTTTCGTGGTGTGGGAATATCAAGTCTTGACCGCCACAGTGAATATCTAAAGTATCGCCAATGTAGTGTCTAGACATAGCAGAACATTCTATATGCCAACCCGGACGACCCTTACCCCATGGGGACTCCCAATAAGGCTCATTAGGCTTAGCGGACTTCCACACAGCGAAATCTAGAGGGTTTTCCTTGTGTTCGCTTACGTCTATTCTAGCACCAGCCTGTAAATCCTCAATAGGCATATGGGATAGTTTACCGTACTCTTTAAACTTAGTAGTTCTAAAGTATACATCGCCGTTGCTTTCGTAAGCGTAACCCTTGTCCACTAGAGTTTTAACTATATCGATAATGATATCCATATTTTCAGTAACTTTAGGGTGAATGTCAGCATCCATGACGTTTAAACCGTGAGCATCTTTCTTGTACTCCTCGATATACTTTTCGGAAACTTCTAAAGAGGATACTCCTTCCTCGTTAGACTTTTTAATAATCTTATCATCCACATCAGTGAAGTTTTGAACGTATTTTACTTTGTAACCCCTAAAAGTTAAATATCTTCTAAGAACGTCAAAAGAGCAAATAGGTCTAGCGTTGCCTATGTGAATGTAATTATACACAGTAGGTCCACACGCATAGATGTTTATCACACCGTCATTTATGGGTACTAACTCCTCTTTTTTTCTAGTCATAGTATTGTAAACTTTCATAATATATAACCTCCAAATAACACTACACTTAACGTAGGTTCGATAGTATAGTTATGTACGGAACGGCTTTTTATAGCGTTCCGAAATTTGACAACATCAAATTGAATATATAAAACATTATACTCTCGTTAAATATAGTACATATCTCCGTTATCATCCGTTTGTGAATGTTCGTGAATAAACTTTTCACACTCTAATAGCTCCTCTTTAAGAGTATTAACTTGCACTCTAAGTTGACACATTTCCTGTGAAACTGGGTCAGGTATGTGTACTTGGTCGCAAATATCGTTGTTGACTTTAACACCGTTGCGTTTTACAATCTTAGCAGGAACACCCACAGCAGTGCTGTTTGCTGGTATTTCTTCTAATACAACCGCATTAGATGCAATCTTGACGTTATCACCGACTTTAAAAGGTCCTAAAACTTTAGCACCAGCACCAACCATAACGTTGTTGCCCAAAGTAGGATGTCTTTTGCCTTTGTCTTTACCTGTACCACCCAGTGTAACCCCTTGATATAGTAAACAGTTATCGCCAATTTCAGCAGTTTCGCCTATTACTACACCCATACCGTGGTCTATAAATGGACCCTTGCCTATCTTTGCCCCTGGATGTATTTCTATTCCAGTCCAAAACCTTGCCCATTGAGAAATCATCCTAGCAACTGTAAACATTTGATGTTTATAAAAAAAGTGAGATAGCCTATAGTACCAAACTGCGTGTAATCCCGAATATGTTACTAATATTTCAAAAGTATTTCTAGCGGCGGGGTCACGTTCTTTAATCAACGCTATATCTTCTTTAAGCTGTTTAAACATTATTCATACTCCCTTAAAAATCAGCTTAGTACACCCAAAAGAGGGGTACTATTATATTGTATCAATATCAACGTATTTTGTCAATAAATTTTAAACTTTTTTCTAATTATTCGCTAGTGCATAAAAAAACGGAACGACGAATCGCCGTTCCATACATTACATATTTTAGTAAGCCAACTTAAACTGTTTTTCCAATATAGGCAATAACTTCCTAGCAAAACACGCTGTAAGCACTGATAGAATAAAATCTTTACCTATGAACGGTGTCAAGAAAGATGCAAGTATTGCCCCAACTCCGTATTCTGCGTGGTTTACATAGTTAAGTATTAGGTAGCCGTATACACAACCTAGACCGTAAACTATTATCAAATTCACCACTGTGGCACAAATCAATCTCGCCAAAGATGGGTTTTCCTTAGCATGAGCGATTGCCCCAGTAACGTACGCCCCGATTGCAAAACCTATCAAATACCCAAAAGTTGGTTGGAAAACATACTGTATTCCGCCACCTTGTGTAAATATTGGCAAACCAATCAAGCCTAGTATAACGTACAAGGCCACACTCAAACCGCCCTTGTTCTTGCCCAAAATTAGACCCGCAAATCCCGTGAAAACTATCTGCAAAGTGCAAGGCACTACTCCCACTGGAATCTTGATGAACGCTCCAACCGCCGAAAGTGCCGTAAACATTGCGATTAGAGTCATATCTCTAACACTGATTTTTTTCATAATAAATCTCCTTTGAACTTGTTACTAGAACATTATATCACATAAATAAAAATAAGTCAACCCCTTTTTGAAATTAGGGTGACAATGTTCCCAACGAAAAAGCCTTGCAGAAAACTCTACAAGACTTTCATCAACTCCCCAAGTTGGACTCGAACCAACGACCCTGCGGTTAACAGCCGCATGCTCTACCGACTGAGCTATTGAGGATTATGTATGTCGGCATCGATTTATCTTCCCAGGTCGTCGCCAACCAAGTATTTTCA
>CAYXNU010000127.1:3661-5256 GCA_964466485.1 uncultured Ruminococcus sp. | reverse complement strand
TGTTTTCTTGTGCGATATGTTTTGCTATTACCTTTGTGGTATCCATAGGGGCAATTATGCTATTGATTACTTAGAATTGTTATGAAAAGTTTAATATTTACATTTTGTGCTATGGGAATAGTTTTCAGTGTGTTGACATCCATGGTAGATGTTTCTAAGTTTGAAAAAGAGTTTAGGTTGGTATTTACTACTATTACTATAACGGTATTGCTAAGTGCTTTTATGCAAGTAGACTTATCAAGTTTGGAAAACTTTTCACTGGATGTGAACCCATATCCCATTGAAGATATATCTACAGAAGACTACACACAAGAACAGTTGCAAATTCAAGTGGAGGATTCTATAAAGACTTTCCTAGAGGGCAATGGAATATCTTGTGAAAATATTTCTGTAAGTATAAATATAACTGACGATAACTGCATATCTATTAATAAGGTCACTCTATTGACAGATAGTTTTCAACAGGCTAAAACACTATTAACCCAAAACTTTGGTGAAAATCTTATAGTTATGGAGTGGTAAACCTATGGACACTATTAAACAGTATTACGATAGACTAACTAAGTTTTTCAAATCTCAAAAGGGAATAAGGCTTAGTATATGTTTGGGATTATTAGGACTACTACTAATACTCTTTTCCGATTTTAACAAGTCCACTGAAGATACTATTACTACCAACGAAACTACCACTAACTACTCCACAGATGAGTATAGGCTAACCTTAGAAGAAAACCTCACAGAGTTAATAAAAAGTGTAGACGGTGCGGGGGATACCAAAGTTATGGTTACTATACTAGGCGGAGAACGCAACGTTTATGCTCAAGAGGTTAAACAGCATTCAAACTCGGATGGCTCTACAGAATATGAAAATAGTTACGTTACTATAACCTCTACAGATGGCAAGTCTGCACTAGTTAGCACAGTGCAATCCCCAGAGGTTTTGGGAGTGGTAGTGCTATGCAAGGGTGGTTATAAAAGTTCAGTAAAAGAGGATATTTATAGTATAGTTTCTGCTCTTACGGGGCTATCCACTAGTAATATCTTTGTGGGGCAGTTGAGTTAATTAATATTAATTAACATTATTTGATACTTATATAAGGAGTCTTGAATATGAAAAAACCTAGTATTATAATTGGTAAAAAGCAGATAATTTTGGCTTGTTTAACTATGATGTTAGGCATCGCTGTATATGTAAACTACATACTAGCAGATGGCAACAGCTTGATTTCGTCTAGTAGCCTATTGGAAGATGATAACGTATCAGTGGATGATAACCAGTCCGAAAGCTATGGGGATATAGAGTTTGTAAACGCTGATAGCAATTCCATATCCCTAGAGGAAACTTCTAGCGATGATGACTATTTTGCACAAGCCCGTCTAGACCGCTTAACTAGTCGTGATAACGCTATACAAACTATACAGGTTGCTATCGGTGGTGGAGATTTAACCAACGACGAAATGGTTACTAAAGCTTTAGAGGCGGTATCGCTTTCACAACTTTCTGAGAGTGAAACCACTATAGAAACTTTAATTAAAGCTACTGGCATTCAAGATTGCATAGTGTATCTAGAGAGCGACAGTGCTAAAGTAGTAGT
>CAYXNU010000127.1:0-3561 GCA_964466485.1 uncultured Ruminococcus sp. | reverse complement strand
TATATTAATATCCAAAATTATGAATTATCAATTAATTTTTCTTAACTGTTGCTTATATTCTATTTTTGTGATATAATATTCATATGCAATCACTAGTTTGTTATATGGTGAATAATTGAAACGGAGGAAAATATTTTAACTATGAGCAATAAAGAATATAATGTGCGTGACAGTGCTTTTAAGCTACTCTTTGAAAAGGCTTTTCGTGATGATACCTTAGAAGAAATCATTGAGGTGGTAGAACAAGAAAACATTGAGGAGATTACTATCAGCAACAAGGTAAAGCTATTGGTAAACGGTATATTGGAAAAGCAACCTGTTTTAGATGAGGTAATATCTAGCTATAGCAAAACTCGTACAATAGATAGAATAGCCATGGTAAACTTAGTAATTTTAAGGTTAGCAATCTATGAGATTATGTTCGATAGTAAAGTGCCTACTAATACCGCCATCTATGAGGCTGTTAAGTTGGCTCAAACTTATTCAGCACCTAAAGACGTATCTTTTGTAAATGGCTTGTTGGGTGCTTACGCTAAAGACCTTAACAAAAATAAAGAAAGTGAATAGTTATGGAATACTATCTAGGAATAGATACTAGCAACTATACAACATCTGTGGCGTTGCTTAACAATGATGGTTCTATACTACAACAGAAAAAACTTCTACCTGTAAAGGACGGACAAAAAGGTCTACGTCAAAGTGATGCTGTATTTCACCACACTAAACAGATACCTCAACTGATAGAAAGCCTACTTAGTGGCTTTACTGGAGAGATTAAGTGTGTAGGTGTGTCAACTTCTCCTACTACAGCAGAGGGTTCTTATATGCCATGCTTTTTGGTAGGTGAAACCGTTGCACGTTCTGTTAGTGCTACTATGGGAGTACCATTGTATAGTACTTCTCATCAAGTGGGACACATACTTGCGGGGGTGGTATCATGTGGGTGCTATGAACTTTTAGAAAAGCCTTTTATAGCTTTTCACGTTAGCGGTGGTACTACAGACTGTCTGCTATGTACTCCCAACAAGGATACTTTAATAGACGTTAAGATGGTTGCTACATCTTTAGACTTAAAAGGCGGTCAAGCAGTAGATAGGGTAGGGGTAGCCTTAGGGTTAAAGTTTCCATGTGGTAAAGAACTGGAAAAGTTGGCTCTACAGAGCGATAAAACCTTTAAGATAAAACCTACTCTTAAAGAGGGTAACTGTTGCTTGTCTGGTGTGGAAAACCTTTGCAACAAGATGATTTCCCATGGCGAACCGCCCAAAGACGTGGCAAGGTACTGTTTAGAGTATGTATATCAAGCGGTAAGAGGAATGACTATACACGCTTTAGATACTTTTGGTAGTATGCCTTTGCTATATGTTGGCGGAGTAATGTCTAATAGCATAATAAAGGAAAAACTTACTAAGGAGTTTAATTGCAACTTTGCTAAACCCGAACTCTCTTGTGACAATGCTGTGGGGGTTTCTTTTTACGCTAAAAATAGATTTAATTTTGAAAGGAGCATTTAATACATGAACGAATCTCACGCTACACTACTTAAACAGTATGTAGAAATGGTAGAACTTAACTTATATAAGTATCTAGAAATTACGCCTAAGTTGAAACTAGAAAAAGATGTTATTTCTGCAATGGAGTATTCATTGTCGGCAGGTGGCAAAAGATTAAGACCTATACTAGTTATAGAGTTTTGTAAACTCTGTGGGGGTTCTTTGGAGCAGTGTTTGAGTAGTGCTTGTGCTATAGAAATGGTTCACACTAGTTCGCTAATACATGACGATTTACCTTGCATGGACGATGATGATTTAAGGCGTGGTAAGCCATCGTGCCATAAACAGTTTAACGAATGGTTGGCTCTACTGGCTGGGGATAACCTTATGATTAAACCTTTTGAAATTATTGCTAATGATGAGAATATATCCGCAAACGCTAGAGTTAAGATAATATCTATCTTAAGCAAGGCTATAGGCTATGAGGGTATGATTGGCGGTCAAGTGTTGGATATTCAAAACGAAACTAGACAGAATATAACAGAGGATATCTTAGTTAAAACTTGTGCTGAAAAGACTGGTGCTTTAATAGAGTCTGCTTGTGCTATGGGGTGTATCTGTGCCGAAAACGGAAACGACAAAATTTCTTATGCCTTAGAGTATGCTAAAAATCTAGGTTTGGCTTTTCAAATTATAGACGATATTTTGGACGTTATAGGCGATAAGGAAGTTTTGGGTAAACCTATCGGTAGCGACCAACTTCAAAACAAGACTACTTTCGTTACACTACTAGGTTTGGACGGTGCTAAGGCTAAAGCTAAACATTATACTAACTTAGCTTTGGAAAGTTTAAGCCACTTTGATGATAACGAGTTTTTGGTGGATTTAACTAACAGTCTACTAGATAGACAATTTTAATAGTTTATGGAGGCTTTATATTGTGGAATATAATGGAATAATAGTATCGGGCGTGACTGGTTGGGCTGTTGCACAAATAATAAAAACCATTTTGCATACCGTTAAATTTAAAACTTTTTACGCACAAAGACTTGTTGGTGCGGGTGGTATGCCTAGTTCACATACATCTATGGTGATTTCTGCATTAATATCTGTTGCTAAAAAAGATGGCACAGCGTCCACTTCTTTCGCCTTAATGTTTCTTTTTGGTGCTATTGTAATATACGATGCTATGGGTGTTAGACGTGCTTCGGGACTTCATGCGAGAGAACTTAACAAGATTAACGAATTTTTCCCAGACTTGAAAAACTTTAAGACAGATAGTTTTATAAACGGTAAAAGTAACCGAAAGAATAAAGATAAGAAACTTCAAGAGTATTTAGGACACACTCCATTGGAGGTATTAGGAGGGGCTATAGTGGGTGTTATAATAGGTAGTATAATTCCCATAAGCATTTAAAACTATGGAAAACAATGTTATGATTGATAATGAGTTAAACTCATCCGAAAGTGAAACTACTGTAGACTTAAAAAGTATGTCTTTACCTAGTGATGTAAAAAAGTTATCGTACAAGCAGTGCGACTTGTTAAGCCAACAGATTAGAGATATTCTAATAGATACCGTATCCAAAAACGGTGGGCATTTGGCATCGAATTTGGGTACTGTGGAACTTACTATCGCATTGCATAGGGTGTTTAACTCCCCACAAGATAAGATAGTTTGGGACGTTGGACATCAAGCCTATACTCATAAGTTATTAACTGGTAGATATGAAAAGTTTAGTACTTTGCGTAAAGAGGGCGGTATTTCGGGATTTCCTAAGCCTACAGAGTCCGAACACGATGCTTTTATTAGTGGGCATAGTAGCACTTCAATATCGGTGGCTTGTGGTATAGCTCAAGTTATGAAACTTAAAAATCAAGATAACTACGCTATTGCGGTCATTGGGGATGGTGCTTTTACTGGTGGCATGGCTTATGAGGGTCTTAACAATGGCGGTAATTCCGACCTAAACTTGATAATAGTACTAAACCAAAACGATATGTCTATATCGGAAAATACTGGGGCTTTTGCAAACTATCTTAGTAAGATTCGCCAAAGAGAAAGCTA
>CAYXNU010000126.1:0-5275 GCA_964466485.1 uncultured Ruminococcus sp. | reverse complement strand
TAGACTCTAAAAATAGGCTAAACGCTGGGCGTACTGCTATGGCTCATGGGCTTTATTTGAATAGAGTATACTACTAGACTAAACATATTGCATTGTATGGCTAGTTATTTGATTACAAAAAAATTTTGGGAGTAGTGACATGGCAAAAGAACTATATAAAAATAAGAACAAAAATAGGTTAATTATAATCTGGGTGGTAGTGGCTCTGCTGTTGGTTATTGGAATATTATGCTTTATATTTAGAACAGATATATATAGGGCTTACAAAAAACTTTCTAGTTCCGATACGGATATAATTGTAAATAGTGGTGAACTCGCTGAGGGAAACTTCCCTATATCTATAGACAACGACGATATAGACTATCAGTTTAGTAGCATGGGAAAATATTTCGTAATGCTTAGCGATACGCATATGTACATATATTCTTCCGACGGTAGCCTTAAAGATACTCGCCAACATGACTATTCTAACTCTATCTTAAAGACTTCTAGCAAAAGAGCTTTGGTATACGAAAGCGGTGGCAAAGGCTTGAAAGTAGAGGGCATTAGAAGTACTATATACAGCAAAACTATGGATAACTCTATAATATTTGCTAGAATAAACGACGAGGGCTATGTCGCCGTTGTAACCTCCGCTGAAATGTATTCTTGTGAACTAACCGTCTACAATGAGTACGGCGACGAAGTATACCACCGTGGTTGCGTGGACAGAATAGAAGACCTTTGCTTTACCCCTAACAACGATGGCTGTATAGTCGCTACTGTGGATGCCCTAGAAGGACAGATAGTTTCTAAAGTAATGTATTTGAACTTTACTAATCAAGAGGAAACGTGGACTACCGAACCACTAGAAACCCTCTGCTTAGATATGCAACTTACCAAAGATGGCGATATACTACTATTTGGTGATACTAAGTTCGCTTACTATGATATGCAAGGTAATCAGTTGGGAGGATACTCCTACAAAAACCAGTTAATCTCTGGGGACTGTTCACAGGGTAGTTGTGCTATACTATTCGAGAATGAGGAACGCCGTAAGACTACTATGCTACTTATTACAGACTACAACGCTACACCTCTAGAAATAGTGGTAGATAATAACATTAAGAAAATCTATGTGGAAGATGATTTTGTATATCTATTAAAAAACAACTCCCTTGAAACTTACGACTTTAACGGTAACTTACTAGCAACTTCTGAGGTTTCAGACACTTACAAGGACTTTGTGAAAATAGACGATGAAGTTTTCTTAATTTCTTATGACCGCATAGATAAGATTGATTACCAGTCACAATGGTAAGTTTTAGGTTTATTATTATATTATATTAAGGAGTGATTTTTTATGAGTGCATTAATCTCAAACGCTAGTTTAATATTCGACGTTTCTGCGATAGTTATACTATTAGTGTTTGTAATAGTAAATGCTAAGAGGGGCTTTGCAAGGATTTTCGTATCGGTAATAGGATACATATTGGCTATTATTATAGCGGGTGCAGTAGGCGACGCTAGTGCCGAACCTATATACAATAGTATCTTGAAATCGCAAAACATTCAAAATATAGAGGATGTGCTGGAAGATTGTGACGTTTCTTCTGCCATTAGAGATGAGATAAAAACTCAAAGCTATGGCGTAAGCATAAGTGCCGATAAGCTACAAAGCATTATCGGGGATGCTAACAGCGTTTACAACGTTATAAACAAGAACGGCGACGCTGAAATCCTCACAGCTGACGAAATAAACAACGCTATATTAGACAGCATAGACGACGAACTAGGCGAACCTTTAAGAAGCGTTTTCCCTAGCTTTAGTGTAGACTATATGATGAACTACATGAAATCCAACACCGATAAGCTATACTCTACTGCCTCGGTGCTACTAGGAAATGATAAATCCACTGCAGAATACATAGAGGAAACCTTTGTAAGACCTGTAGTTGTATATATCCTAAAGATGGCTATATTCTTTGTAGTGTTCTGTATTGTTATGGTAATAGTAAAAGTAGTTTCCAAAACTATAGAAAATAACAACAGTACACCAAACATTTTTGGCACTACAGATGCAATATTAGGTGCTATTTTGGGAATAGTTGAGGGTTGTGTAATGTTGGTTGCTATATCGGTAGTACTAAGACTATTGATATTCTCTAACGTGGATACTTCCCAAATACTAAACGATACCGTGGTGCAAAACACCAAACTATTTAAGTACATCTATAATATAGATGCTGTTAAGTTGATACATTAACGTTGACTTTAGCTTTAACGTTAATCTATATATTATACAAAAGAATTGGAGGAATTTTATTATGATGATGCCTTGTTCAAGATGTAAAAAAAGACCAGCTACAGTATTCATATCTACTGTTACTGGCTCGGAAAAGAAAAACGAGGGCTTATGCATCAAATGTGCCAAAGAGTTGGGGATACCTCAAATAGAACAATACATGGAAACTTTAGGTATTACCGACGAGGAACTAGACAAGCTTGACGGCTATGTGGATGAGTTTTTGGATGGCGAAAACTTTGAAATGGGTGGCTCTAATAACACTCTGCCACCGTTTATACAGAACCTATTTAAGAATAAGTCCGACAACACAGACCCCCTAAGCAAAGATAAAAACGATTCTCAACCAAAAAGCTTTTTAGATGACGATGACGACTTCGACGATATACCTATGTTTAAAGAGGTTAAACTCCCTAAAAATAGCAAAAAGCCTAAGGGTACTAGCTCTAAAAAGAAAGAGAAAAAGTTGAAGTTCTTAGATGGTTACTGCACTAACTTAAGCAAAAAGGCTGAAAACGGCGAACTAGATGCCGTTATCGGTAGGGATAGAGAAATCTACAGAGTTATCCAAATACTATCCCGTAGAACTAAAAACAACCCTTGCTTAATAGGTGAACCTGGTGTCGGTAAGACCGCCGTTGCAGAGGGTATCGCTCAAAAGATTTATGACGGCGAAGTACCTTTTAACCTACGCAACAAAAGAATATACCTTATGGATTTAACCGCTTTAGTGGCTGGTACTCAGTTTAGAGGACAGTTTGAAAGCCGTATTAAAGGCTTAGTGGATGAAGTTAAGGCTGAAGGAAACATTATCCTATTTATAGATGAGGTACACAGCTTAGTAGGCACTGGCGACGCTGAAGGTACTATGAACGCCGCTAACATCCTAAAACCTGCACTATCCCGTGGAGAAGTACAAGTTATCGGGGCTACTACCTTTGATGAGTACAGAAAGTACATCGAAAAGGATTCCGCTTTGGAAAGACGTTTCCAACCTGTAACCGTTGAAGAACCTACCATCGACGAAACTGTGGAAATATTAAAGGGTATCAAGGGGTACTACGAAAAGTACCACAGAGTACATATGACTGATGAACTAATTAGAATGTGTGCTGTGCTATCCGAAAGATACATCACAGATAGATTTCTACCTGACAAGGCTATAGACCTACTTGACGAAAGCTGTGCTTGTAAGTCTATATCTAGTACGGAGTTGGCTGAATATGACAAAAAGTGCAAAGAGTTAGAAACTCTAAAAGAACTACAAAGCAACCTCGACGAAAGCGAAGAACTAGACTTTGAAGCTATCGCTAAAGTTAAATCCGATATTATTAGGTGTCAAGAAGATATTAACAAGCTTGAAGAAAGTACTAAGAATATCTATGTTGAATCTAGCGACTTAGCTAAGGTTATCGAACTTTGGACTGGTATCCCTGCTAACAAGATTGCCGAGGCTGAATTTAAACGTATATCCGACCTTGAAAACCAACTTAAAAAGCGTATCATAGGACAAGATGAGGCTGTAGAATTAGTAGCTAAGGCTATCAAGAGAACTAGAGTACAACTCTCCAAACGTAGACGTCCTGCATCGTTTATCTTTGTTGGCCCTACTGGTGTCGGTAAGACAGAACTTGTTAAAGTCCTATCGGAAGAAATGTTCGACTCCGCAGAACCTCTAATTAAACTCAACATGACAGAGTTTATGGAAAAGCATTCTGTATCAAGAATTATAGGTTCTCCTCCAGGATACGTTGGCTACGATGAGGCTGGTCAACTTACTGAAAAGATTAGACGTAGACCTTATTCAGTAATACTATTCGATGAGATTGAAAAGGCTCACCCTGACGTTATGAATATCCTATTACAAATTTTGGATGAGGGTAAGATTAACGATGCTCAAGGCAGAACTGTAAACTTTGAACATACTATCATAGCTATGACTTCTAATGCGGGTTCTACTGATAAGTCTGTAGGTGTCGGCTTTAACAAGACTGAAACAGATATATCTAAGGAAAAGGCTATCAAGGGTCTTAGAGAGTTCTTACGTCCAGAGTTCTTAAGCCGTATAGATGAGGTTGTAGTATTTAACCCACTACAAAAACCATCCTATGAAAAGATTGCTAAACTAATGCTTGACGAAATGATAGAACCTCTACAAGAAAGAGAATTAACTCTATCCTACACAGATGAGGTGCTATCCGTAATAGCTGATAAATCCTTTAGCAACAAGCACGGTGCTAGAGATATTCGCAAGGTTATCCGCACTAACGTTGAAGATAAGATTGCCGAATTAGTGATAGATAATCCTACAGAACACTCTAAAACTACTATGAGCGTAACCGTTAAAGACGGCGAAATAAATGTGGAATTAGTATAACATATACTAGTTTATGTATAATATGGAACGTCCGTTGGGCGTTCCCGTATGTATACTTATGGGATATATTATAAAGATACGCAAATCCGATAGATTAAAAATTTCAAAAAAATATAGAATACCAAAATGTTGGGTATTCTATATGATGTTACCATTATAAAATTAAAAGATTAAAAATGATAATGTTTTTTGTTTTATCGAAGTTGTGTCAACGATGGATATTAAAGATAGAAAGGAATATATTTTATGAAACCAGAAACTTTATATTTAGTAATACCTTGTTACAACGAAGAAGAAGTTTTACCTGAAACTTCTAAACAACTTTTAGCTAAAATGGAAAGCTTAATTAGTAGGGGGCTTATATCCGATAAAAGCAGAATAGTATTCGTAAATGACGGCTCTAAAGATAAGACTTGGGAAATTATTGAAAGACTACATACAGAAAACAGTATGTATCAAGGGGTAAAACTATCTAGGAACAGAGGACACCAAAACGCATTGCTAGGCGGTTTAATGACCGTTAAAGACCACTGCGATATGACTATATCCCTAGATGCTGACCTACAAGACGACATAGACGCTATTGACGAAATGGTGCAAAAATATTACGAGGG
>CAYXNU010000125.1:0-5368 GCA_964466485.1 uncultured Ruminococcus sp. | reverse complement strand
CTTTCGTAGACGTTGCCACAGGTGAAGCACCTGTAGTCACTGAACCCGAGGAGGAAACCAACAACTTTATCAACGGTGTATATGGCGACGTAAACGGCGACGGCGTAGCCAACGTAGTAGACCTACTACTACTAAAGAAAACACTATTAGGCATTAAGTAAGAGTTACCTTTATTTAGTATAAAAATATTTGCCAGTCCGAGAACGACACAGTTTCGTGCCATATCGACTGGCTTATTTTAATATTTGACATATTCTAAAAATATGGTATAATGTTCATATAGAATATATATAAACATTAGGAGGCAATATTATGAAAAGAAAGATTATCGCAACTTTGGTGGGAACTGTCCTACTTGCTAACATGGTGGTTAGCCCTTTACTCGCTAACGCAGACAGCACCAAAGTAGTAACCCTAGGTGCAGACCTAACCGACACCCAAAAGGAAACAGTCCTAAACTTTTTCAACGTCAGCGAGGACGAAGTAATAGTAGTCACAGTAAACAACGCCGAGGAAAGAGAATACCTTGAGGGTGTAGTATCCGATAGCATTATCGGAACGCATACGCTATCATGTTGCTACATAAACCCCACCACCGACGGGGGCATTCAGGTAAGAACCGCCAACCTAACGTGGGTCACTGAAAATATGTTAGCTAACGCACTACTCACAGCAGGTATAGAAAACTGCGAGGTAATAGCCACCGCCCCCTTTGAAGTTTCAGGAACGGGTGCTTTAACTGGTATATTCAAGTCATTTGAAACAGCATCCGACGTTCAACTTGACGAGGACAAAAAAGAGGCTGCCACTGAAGAACTAGTAATATCCGCTGAAATTTCCGACGACAACGACGAGGACGACGTTCTTGAAATGATGAACGACTTAAAACAACAAGCCGTTTCCGATGAGTTAGACACCGACAACTTAAAGGATACTATCGAGGATACCGCCAACCAACACGGTGTAACCTTAACCGATGAACAACTAAACAAGCTTGATGAATGGCTAACCACTCTAAAAAGTCTAGACTACGACTTGACAAAGTTTACTGACGCTATTAACGACTTAAACGATACTATAAAAAATTCCGCTGAAAGCGTTGGGGAAACTACTTCCGAGGCTAAGGGCTTTTTAGCTAGAATTTGGGAGGCTATAGTAAACTTCTTTAAGTCACTATTTGGCAAGGGCGAAGAAAGTATCGATAAAGTTTCCAGTATCTTTGATAACGTAAACACTGACGTTTTCGAGTTTGACGACACCGTGGGAGATAGTGGAGATACTACCTCATCCGAAACAGACTAAACTAAAAAACTTATAAATATGTACGGAACGTTGCCCACAACGTTCCGCTTTTTCATACACAAATGGAACGCTACCCATAGCGTTCCATTTTTTTAATATTGCAAAGTGCCTATTAATAAGCGTTCATTTTCTTATTGAAATCTTGTTTAATAGCCTCTAATCTCTTAGTATCCTCAACACGTCTAGACTTAGCCTCATTTTGAATCTTTTGAGTTTCCTCTATACCATTGACGATAGTTTGCCATGACTGCTCAAGAGTTTCAATCTGTATAGAGTTACCAGAAGCCATTCTAGCTATTAGCTTAGACTGTTCTACAGTATTTTGAGCGTTCTTTAATAGCATTTCGTTAGTTTTCTCATCCAAAGCCTTAAGGCTGTCGGCTTGAATACGTTGTCTTCTAAGCATTACGGCTTGTGCCAAAGATTGCTTAAATACAGGCATAGTAATAATAAAAGCTGAGTTAATCTTTCTCATCAAGTTTAGGTTAGAGAACTGCATAGTTTTTAGCATAGGGATAGTTTGCATAGCAACGTTTTCAGCTATTCTCAAATCCATAACACGTTGGTCTAAGATTTCTCTGCACTGTTTTAGGTTGCTTAAGTCCATGCGTAAGCCACCGTCTTCAGGGTTTTCGGATAGTTTTTGTTCAAAAGTAGTGATATACTCATCTAGTTCTGTAACGCCTTGTTCACCAGCAAGGATGTACTCTAATAGGTCGTTGTAGTAGTTTACATTAGCGTTGTACATAGTTTCTAGCTTAACGTTTGCTTGACCGATTTCTTTTTCGTAGCCCTTTAGTTGAACATAAATCTTGTCGATTTCCTCGCCCATAGTGTGATACTTACCCAAAAACTTGTCAAGTTCTTTTTGAGCGTTGTTAAATAGTTTTTTAAAGCCTTTAGGTTCTTCAAGTTCTTTAGCGTCGAATTGGCTCATAATAGTAGCTAAGTTGTTCATTAGCTGACCGCTATCGTTAATCTGGTCCATATTCATAGAGCGTAAAACTTGGTCGGATGCCTTAGAAACTTCTTCAGCGACTTTAGCACCGAAAGCGACTAAACTATTAGGGTTGCTCACATCGATTTCACTGGTAAGTTTGTCTATCTTGTCGCTGTTTATAATCTTTTGGGTAAGTTCTTCTTTAACTTCTGCTATGCTAAATTCTTGCTGTACTGGTTCAACTGGGGTAGTTGTTGCAGTAGTTTCGATAGCAGTAGTCTGTTCTTCTCTTTCACTGGATGGTTTAAAGTTTAAAGCCATTTTACATACCTCTTTCTAAAATACTATTTTTTTCGGAAAAATCCGAACTTTTTGCTAGGTTTAGCCTTTGGAATTCTCATAGTAGGCGGAGTTAAGTTATACTGGAACTCGCCTATGTTGTACTGTTCAAAAGCACGACTATCCAAAAAGGATTCCACATTCTTGTACCCTGTTGGAGTATACACTAATATGTCGAAACCCATAAAGTTTAGTAGTAGCAATAGTATACACTCATACGCCGAAAAAGCGGTCTTTGTGGAATGTATAATAACTACTTTAGGAATCTCTTTAGTAAAGTCGTAATTTTGTATTAGCTGTAATATGTTATTAGGCAACATAGTACCGACTTTTATTACTAGGTGCATAATATCGGGCTTAGGCAATTTTAAGTAACCGCTGTCTATAACCTCTTGCATTTTTTGGAATATAAAGTCTTGAATGTTGTCGGGCAAGTGGGTATACTTGTTTATATTAGGATTTAGTTTTATTCTAGCCAAATCCAACCTAGTGCCATTAAAAAAGCCCGTAAAATCGTTCATTCCATACGCTGGTTTAAAGAATGGAGTTAGCTTGTAATAGACGGTGTTGGGGGTTAGTTTTCCTTGAATTTCCTTTAGATACTTGTTAGTTTCACCAAAAGGAATACCGTCCAACTTAGCGAAAATATTCGGTACAGTAATGGTCTTTTCGTCGGATGCAAACCCTGGACGAAACTTCGATTCAACGTGCCAAAGGATATCTATTTCGTCTATGGTAGTCTTAAGGGTGACCGTTTGGCAAAAAGCGTAATGCCTGTCACGGAACATATAGCCATCGTTGTAAAGTATATGGTCCAAATCTTTGGAAGCGTTGTAAGCCGTAGTAGCGACCTTTGCTCTTACCAACTGCGTAGGAAACTCCTTAATTTTTCCAGAATTAGCGTACTCAAAAGTCTGCATAGTGTTGTCTATGTCTAAAGCCACAATTTCGCTTTGATGTGTCTTGTCGGGACAAGCTATCAAAATATCGAATCCCACAGACCATAGCAACTGCATGAGGATGTACTCTTGCGAGTTTGGGTTGCCATAGAAAAAGAACACAGGTATGTCGGATTTTAAGAAATCCACTAGCCCCACGCACTGTTTAAACCACACGCTCACATTTACGCATATCCCGAACAACGCATTTGCTGATATTGAACTCTTTCGGGTGTTCATGATGGATAAAAACTTCTGTTTGGCTAATATCGTTCTGTCGTTGGAAGTTGGTACTTCTAGCCTATCCACAAAAGCCATTAGCATAGATGTTACGTTGTTTCTGCTAATACTGTAATATTCCGCACCCTCGTCATAGGATGGTTTTTCCAACTCTTGTTCTATAAATATCAGCGGTTTGGTAGAATTAGTTATATCTTTCCTGATATTAAAAAGCATATTTCTGTAGCAGTCCTCGTCGTCGAACCCCGATAGCAACGTAAAATAGCAAGGTTCGGTAACGCCATCGGAAGTGCCAACCCTTTGACTCCTTACAATGCTTAACTCCCCGAGGATATCGTTTTGGGTAGCCATTTCCAAATGAGTAACGTTTATTTTGGAACGCTGTTGGTTAATTTCATGCAATCTATCCTCAAAAATGTAGTCATCGACGTTTATGGACTTAAAATCTATGTTCAAAGGTGTGAACTTTGTACCCAAAATCAAATTGGAGTACTTGTTTTTGTTATCCACTTTTAGGTATTCGTTAGTATCGTCCACAAAAGAAATTGTATTCACTTGACAGCCCATGCTATTTAGAATATATAACCAATACACTTCGTTTTTGGAGGGAGTACCCATATACAGAACGTTGGTAACTTCATACATATTGTATCTAATAAACCAGCACATAAAGTTGATAAAACTACTTTTTAGCATACTGCTCACAGAACCGTGCAGTTTGGCATCGTCCAAAACATCGCAAACTGTGGCGGATAGTGTTTCAAGTTTGCCATGATATCCAAACTTTGAGAAATCCAAATTGCCACTAGAAACCAGTTTAACCATGCTATTATAAACGTACTCTTTATTAATTTCGTTTGGCATACCAACTATTTCTATAAGTTTGGTAGTTTCAGGATTAGATGGTTTAGCGATGGGATTTTTTATCAAAATACCATTTTTTTTAGTATTAATAAATAGTTTAGTTATAACGCTCCTAATTTGATTTTCGTCATTGTAACCCACATATCTGTTGTATTTGCCGTTGTTATTCAAACTTTCCGTACTCACTTTAGGAGGTTGTTGCCTTTCAAAGTTTATCACTATAATCACGCTCTCCTTAGTTATTAATAAAATATACCTAATAATATTATAACTTTTTAGCATGGTTTTGTCAACAATTTTAGCTATATCGTACACAAATAAAAAAAGCAATCCAAAAAAGGATTGCTTTAAGTGGTGGGCCATCGGGGATTCGAACCCAGGACCGTCCGGTTATGAGCCGGGAGCTCTGACCAACTGAGCTAATGGCCCGAAAATATTAGTAAAATCAGAAGTCAAGTCTATGACTTCTGATAAACTAAACTAATGTATGTCGGCATCGATTTATCTTCCCAGGTCGTCGCCAACCAAGTATTTTCAACGTTACAGAGCTTAACTTCCGTGTTCGGAATGGGAACGGGTGGAACCTCTGCACAATTAACACCGACTACATTTTTAAGATGTTTAAGAACACCTTGAAAATTGAATAAACTTAGCAAAAGTTAAGCAATCAATGATTACTCTCACTAACGCTTAGGAGAAACGTACGACCGATTAGTACTCGCAAGCTAAATATGTCACCACACTT
>CAYXNU010000124.1:4100-5380 GCA_964466485.1 uncultured Ruminococcus sp. | reverse complement strand
ACACACTAATTACTGGGAGGTTTTTTATGAGCATTATTAGCATATTGATTGCTATATTGATATTCGGTATTATAGTTACTATGCATGAGTTCGGACACTTTATAGTGGCTAAGCTTTGCGGAATTAAAGTAAATAAGTTTGCTGTAGGCATGGGACCTATCCTATTAAAGCACCAAAAAGGTGAAACAGAGTACTCTATTAGGTTGCTACCTGTTGGCGGTTTCTGTGCTATGGAGGGCGAAGACGAAAACAGCGACGACAACAGAGCCTTTAATAATAAGTCTATTCCTAAGAGGTTTGCTGTGTTGGTAGCGGGTGCTACTGTAAATATCATTTTGGGATTTTTACTATTGATAGTTACCACTTGCATGACTGAAAAGATTCCATCATGCACCATTAGAGATTTTAGGAGCGATACTGCTTGTTCTCAAGAGAGTGGCTTACAAGTCGGGGATAAGATACTATCTATAAACGGTATGCATATATTTAGCGATATGGATTTAAGTTACAAGATAGGCAACACTACCGACAACGATTTTACTCTTGTGGTAAAGCGTGACGGCGAAAAGGTTACTCTAAACCATGTTAAGTTTTACTATTCTTACAACTACTATGTAGATACCGAAACTAATAGCTATGTCACTGTGGATGATAACTATTCTGGTGATGAGGAGATTAAGACTGCCGAAAGCCGTTTCGATTTCTATGTTGAGGCTATTAATAAGAATCCTATTAGTATAGTAGGCTATTCCTTTAGGAGTGCAATATCTACTGGACGTTTGATATACATATCCTTGATAGACTTAGTTACTGGCAAGTATGGCGTTGAAGATTTATCAGGGCCTGTGGGAGTAGTAACCGCCATTAGTGAGGCATCAGCGATAGGACTTTCTTCAGTGTTGGAGTTGAGTGTATTCTTAACTATAAACATAGGAATATTTAACCTACTTCCATTACCAGCCCTTGACGGTGGTAGAATATTCTTCTTAATAGTAGAGGCTATTAGAAGAAAACCTATCCCACGAGAAAAAGAGGGTTTGGTTCATGCTATAGGTTTGGCACTGTTTGGGTTGCTAATGATTTTCGTAACTATACAAGATATTACTAAACTATAAACTTAATATGTAAGGAACGTGGTACTAGCGTTCCTTACAGTAATATTATTTGGTATGAATTTAGGGTAGTCTTATATGGAATATCTTAAATTGATATTAAATATTCATATAACATAATTGAAAGGAAAGTTTTTATGAGAAAAGTTAAATCCGTTAAAGTAGGAA
>CAYXNU010000124.1:0-4000 GCA_964466485.1 uncultured Ruminococcus sp. | reverse complement strand
AACATAATTGAAAGGAAAGTTTTTATGAGAAAAGTTAAATCCGTTAAAGTAGGAAACTGCACACTAGATGGCAAACACATATATGTACAGTCCATGTTGAACAAGCGTTCCGATGATGTAGAGGGTAGCGTACAACAAGCCATAGCCTTAGAAAAAGCTGGTTGCGAAATAGTAAGAGCATCCATTCCAGATAAAGAGGCTCTAAAGCTAATACCTGCCATTAAAGATAAGATATCCATACCACTAGTAGCCGATATACATTTCGATTACAAGTTGGCTATAGAAAGCGTAGCTATGGGCATAGATAAGGTTAGAATTAACCCTGGAAACATTGGTAGCATGGATAGGGTTAAAGCTGTAGTATCAGCGTGTAAGAGTAAGAATATTCCTATTAGGATAGGTGTAAATTCAGGTTCTGTGGAAAAAGAAGTACTAGCAAAGTATGGTTCACCTACTGCGGAAGCCCTTGTTGAAAGTGCTTTAAATCACGCTAAAATATTAGAGCAGTGCGACTTTAACGATATAGTAATATCTATAAAGTCATCCACTGTAGATACTATGGTTAAGGCTTATAGGTTGATATCTCAAAAGTGTGACTATCCACTACACTTAGGAGTTACCGAGGCTGGTACTGAACGCATGGGCTTAATAAAATCTTCTGTTGGGATAGGTTCTCTACTATTGGATGGCATTGGTGAAACTATTAGGGTATCCCTAACAGACGACCCAGTTAAAGAGGTCTATGCGGGTATAGATATTCTAAAAGCTATAGATATGCGTAAGGGCATACAGTTTGTGTCCTGTCCCACTTGCGGACGCACTAGAATAGACTTAATAGGTCTAGCTAACAAAGTAGAAAACGCTCTTAAGGGTGTAGATAAAGATATTAAGGTAGCCATTATGGGGTGCGTAGTAAATGGTATCGGTGAGGGCAAAGAGGCTGATATTGGTGTTGCTGGTGGCGATGGTTGTGCGGTTATCTTCAAAAAAGGTGAGATAGTTAAAAAGGTTTCCGAGGAGGAAATTATCCCTGTACTACTAGAGGAGGTTGAAAAGTTATAGTCTGTTGTGGTATGTAAACTATTGTGACGAAAAGTTCTCATGGAAATAGATTGCATTGCAAAAGTTTTTAAAAGGCTTTATAATAGTATTATAGAATATTTGAGTTGATAATTTAATTGAGAAAGAGGTGGCATATTTTGAATATTGGAAAGTTCTTTTATGAGTGGAATCTTCCTGAAGATGTTGCTAGTGGTGAAATAGTAAAGTTTGTACACGACAAGAAATTTAGCAATATTACCATATGTGCAGAGTATAGTCAAGTGGTGGCTTGTACATCTATTGAACAGCTAATTCAAGAGTTTTACAGGGCGTATAGACCATCTAGACTTTGGCTAGAGTGCAAATATCCAAAGGAAAAGTTCTCCGTGGAGTACTGCCATGATTTGATAAACAAACTCCGAATGAAAGTTAATACTATTAATGGCTTTTGCAATGGCTGTGATATTTTAAAAAAAGGCGACAACGAATTGACTATTAAACTAAAAAATGGAGGCATAGACTTTTTACAGAGTGAAAAGTTTCAAGAGAAGTTGTCTAAACTAATATTTGATGAGTTTGATTTAAAGTTTAAGATATCCTTGCTTAGTGAATATACCCCCAGAGAACCCCCCGAAAACTCTATGGATAACGCTCCCGTTGAGTATGTACCTATGCCACAAGAAACTATCATTGAACCACCTGTGCAACCTCAAAATATCACTAACGACGACTATTCTTTTAACTACAACGAGGATGATAAATCTTTATTGCTAGGTAGGGTAGTTAAAAGCAAACCTATTACCATTAACGAGGCTTACAACCATGTGGACGAAAACGTTGTAATATGTGGCGACGTTGTAAGAGTAACGGAAAGAGAAACTAAAAAAGGACACACTATCCTTATATTTGAAGTGACAGACTATACTAATAGTATCCCTTGTAAAAAGTTTATATTCCAAAACAACACCGAACAGATGGAAAAGTTTAGAACTATCAAAGAGGATATGACATTACTAATTAACGGAAAAGTTTGCTATGACAGTTTTGAACATATGTACCTCTTAGAACCTAGAGATATATCCATTACTAAGCGTGAAGAAAAACAGGACACCGCCGAAGTTAAACGTGTAGAACTACACAACCACACTATAATGTCCGCTATGGATGCCGTAACACCAGCCTCTACACTCATAAATAGGGCTTTTGCGTGGGGGCATAAGGCTATCGCTATTACAGACCACGGAAACTTGCAATCTTTCCCCGATGCTATGAACGCTGTTAAAAAGTTGAAAACTAAAGACTTTAAAGTTATATACGGGTGCGAGGCTTATGTGGTTAATGACTTAGACCCCCTAACCATTATAGATAAAAATGACCCCCGTGACTTTAATGACGAAATTATAATATTCGATGTGGAAACTACTGGGTTAAACTTAGCTGACGACCGCTTAACCGAAATAGGTGCGGTTAAGTTGAAAAATATGCAGATTATAGAACAGTTTAATACCTTTGTAAACCCCGAAAGAGATATCCCTACAGAGATTACAGAACTAACTAGTATCACTAATGAAATGGTTAAAGACGCTCCAAAGACTAAAGAGGCTCTAGAAAAGTTTTTCGAGTTTTGCGGGGAGAATCCTGTACTAGTAGCCCACAATGCTCACTTTGATACTACTATCATTAACAATTCTTGTGCAAGGGTAGGCATGGAAAAAGAATATACCTACATCGATACTTTAGTTTTGGCACAGTCTATACTTACGGATATTTCAAGGTATAAGCTAAACTATTTAGCAAGGTATTTCAAACTAGGAAAGTTTGAACACCACCGTGCTTGTGATGATGCTTATATGTTAGCTAAAATATACATTCAGCTTATCGATTTGGCTACCAAACAAGAGGGCATTTCTACACTAGGGGATTTATACAAGCTTGAGAAAAATATACCTATCAAGAAAAGACCAACCTACCACCAAATAATATTAGTTAAAAATAACACTGGCTTGAAAAACCTCTATAGGTTGGTATCGATATCTAATTTGGATTACTTCTATAAAAGACCTATCATGCCAAAATCTAAACTAGAAGAATACAGAGAGGGTTTAATATTCGGTAGTGCTTGTGAATCGGGAGAACTATTTTCAGCGGTAGTAGATGGCAAATCCCATGAGGATTTGGTTAAGTTAGCTAAGTTTTACGACTACTTAGAAATTCAACCTATAGGCAACAATAAGTTTATGTTAGAAGATGGCATAGTATCCGATGAGGAAGATTTAAGAAATCTCAATAGAACTATTGTAAATCTAGGTGAAGAACTTAACATTCCAGTAGTTGCAACTTGCGACGTTCACTTTATAGACCCACACCATTCCATATATAGAGCAATACTCCAACACAATAAAGGTTTCAAAAATAGTGCTAATCAGCCACCGCTATACTTTAGAACTACTACCGAAATGCTAGAGGAGTTTGAATATCTAGGGGAAGAAAAGGCTATGGAAATAGTAGTTACTAACACCAACCTAATAGCCGATTGCATAGAGGTAATTAAGCCTATCCCAGATGGTACTTTTACACCTAGTATTCCAGGGGCTGAAGAAGATTTAAAAAGAATCACTATGGAAAGAGCAAAGAACATCTATGGTGACCCACTACCCGAAATAGTAGAAAAACGTCTAGATAGAGAGTTGACATCTATAATTAAAAACGGTTTTGCAGTGCTATACATGATAGCTCAAAAGTTGGTATACAATTCCGAGGAACATGGGTATTTAGTAGGTTCAAGAGGTTCTGTAGGTTCGTCATTCGTTGCAAATATGGCTGGTATTTCGGAAGTTAATTCTCTAGTGCCACACTACATTTGTCCTAACTGCAAAAACAGTGAATTTATCACGGATGGTTCTGTGGGTTCGGGTTTTGACTTGCCACCTAAAAACTGCCCTAAGTGTGGAACACCTTA
>CAYXNU010000123.1:0-5434 GCA_964466485.1 uncultured Ruminococcus sp. | reverse complement strand
ACCTACCGTTGAAACTCTAGAAGAAGTTATTCCTCCTGTAGTGGATGACGTTCAAAAGATGCAAGAAGTAGCTATGGTAGCTGAAACTATAAAAGAAACTATTCCAACTGTGGAAAGCGTTCCAGTACAACCAACACCAGTACAAGAAACTATCCCACAAGTAGAACCCATTAGAGAAGTAGTGCCACCAGTACAACCAGTACAGAACGTTGCCCCTATTAATAGTATCCCTCAGCAACAGCCTATATCTAGTGGATATATGCCACCAATAAACCCACAACCTACTTACGTTCAGCCTATGCCTATGCCACAAGCACAAGTTCCACAGTTCTACTATAACGCATACGGAGAGGCTATCCCTATAACTTACAACGCACAGAACCAACCAGTGTTTACCGTTCCAGTAACCTACGATGTACAAGGTCAACCTAGACCTATGCAAATGAACCAACCTACTATGCCTATGCCACAACCTCAACCAGTATATCAACAGCCTACAACACCAGTAGTGCAACCTACTCAACCTGTACAACCTACAGTTACTACACCACCACCTACTAGGGTAGTTCGTGCGGACGCTCCACCTTTAATATCAAAACCATCCGAGAACAAGCCTTTCGACTACAGCGTATTTGAAAAGGAAACTAAAAAGCCTGTATTCACTGTAAGCGATAACAAAATCTTTGCGGACTCTATAGAGGAAGCTTTAAGTCAACTAGGTGTGGAAACCGAAAAAGACAAGGAAGATGAAAACGATGTAGTTCCAGAGTTCGAGGAGTACGTTAAACCTACTGCTAAGGCTACTCCTGTTAAGCATACCGAAAAGGAAACTAAAAAGCCTGAACTCAGCGAAAAAGAACGTAAAAAGATGGAAAAGTACGACGCAGAACTTAAAAAGTCATGGGCTAAAAAAGGTCTTGACCCTAACAGTTGGAAACGTATGAAACATTAATAGATATATGCTATAACTTTAAATCCGTCCTTTGGGGCGGATTTTTCTATAGCTATCCCCTTTGGATATTATTTCAAGTAATGTATTTTTTAATATATATTATTCCATTTTTACATTATCTATATTTGTGCAAGTGTGATATAATTAATCTAACGTGATAGATAATTCTATCGAAAACAGATAAAAAGTTATTTTTAGGAGGTCTTTTATTATGGCACGTTTTACTCTACCAAGAGATATTTACCACGGCAAGGGATGTATCGAGGAACTAAAAAACATCAAGGGAACTAAAGCTATCATCGTAGTTGGTGGCGGTTCTATGAAAAGATTTGGCTTCTTAGACAAGGCTGAAAGCTTACTAAAAGAGGCTGGTATGGAAGTTAAACTCTTTGAAGGTGTTGAGCCAGACCCATCTGTAGAAACAGTTATGAAGGGTGCAGAGGCTATGAGAGAGTTCCAACCTGACGTTATAGTAGCTATGGGCGGTGGTTCTCCAATAGACGCAGCTAAGGCTATGTGGACATTCTATGAATATCCTGAAACTACTTTCGAGGATTTAATAGTACCTTTTAACTTCCCTACTCTAAGACAAAAAGCTAAGTTTGTAGCTATACCATCTACTTCCGGTACTGCTACAGAAGTTACAGCATTCTCTGTAATTACTAACTACCAAACTGGTGTTAAGTACCCTCTAGCAGACTTTAACATCACTCCTGATATTGCTATAGTAGACCCTGACATTGCAGAAACTATGCCACCTAAACTAGTAGCTCACACTGGTATGGATGCTTTAACTCACGCTATTGAGGCTTATGTATCCACACTAAACTGTCCATTTACAGACCCTCTAGCTACTAAGGCTATAGAAATGGTATTCAACTACCTACCTGATAGCTACAACGGCGATATGGAGGCTCGTGAACAGATGCACTATGCTCAATGTCTAGCTGGTATGTCATTCTCTAATGCTTTACTAGGTATTGTACACTCTATGGCTCACAAGACTGGTGCTGCTTTCTCTACTGGACATATCCCACATGGCTGTGCTAATGCTATATACTTACCATATGTAATTAAGTACAACGCTAAAGACAAAGTAGCTGAAAGACGTTACGCTCAAATAGCTAAGTCTATCAACCTTGATGGTTCTACTTCTAAGGCTTTAGTTGATGCTTTAATAGATAAGATTAACGCTTACAACGTTAAACTAAACATCCCTAAGACTCTACAAGAGTTCGGTGTAAATGAGGATGAGTTTAAGGAAAAAGTTTCTAAGATTGCTGAACTAGCTGTCGGTGATGCTTGTACTGGTTCTAACCCTAGACCTATTACCCCTGCAGAGATGGAAAAACTATTAACTTGCACATACTATGGTACTCCAGTTAATTTCTAGTTAAAAGTTTCGTGAATTGTAATTGAACATAAACATCCCTTTTTTTGAGAGTCACCATGAGTTTATAGGTGGCTCTTTACCTTTGGAATATATTTAACGCTAATTCGATATAATGCCATGCTGTCGCATTGCGGAACGGCGAATCGCCGTTCCCTACAAAAATAATTTATTTTATCGAACTCACGTTAAATAATATTTTATATCTATGTATTTCGCTATAAAAATTAAATCTTAGTAAAAAGTGCAAAAATATACTTGAAATATTGCTCAAAATGTGGTATCATATATAGACAAGTTAATTTTAGGCATACATTAACAATAATGTTATGCATCCCATTATTTTAGATTGTGAGGTTTTATTTTACAAATGAATTTCTATGAAGATAACACGCTTAATATAGACGGCTTTAATAGTTCTAACAAAAAGAACGAATTTATAGAAATATACAACGCTAACATTAAGCGTAGTGGTTCAGAAAGACTATTAGATTACCTAATGTCAGAGCAGAGTGACTTCTTTACTGCACCTAGCAGTTCAAGATATCATGGCTCTTATGAGGGGGGCTTAGTGCAACATAGCATTAACGTTTACAATTGCTTAAAAGATTACCTGAATAGAGAGAACACTAAAAACCTATACGGCATGAACTATTCTAACGAAACTATTGCCCTTGTGGCTCTATTGCATGACGTTTGTAAGATTAATTTTTACGAAGTCGACTACAGAAACGCTAAGAACGCTAAAGGGCAATGGGAAAGAGTTCCCTACTACAAAATCAACGACCAAATGCCTTATGGGCATGGTGAAAAGTCGGTATATATAATATCAGGGTTTATGCGTCTATCTAGAGAAGAAGCGTTTGCTATTAGATATCACATGGGCTTTTCAGGTATCGAGGATAGGAATACTATAGGCAAGGCTTTTGAGATGTTCCCTTTAGCTTTAGCTCTAAATGTAGCTGATATGGAAGCTTCTTACTACTTAGAGGGAAACGAAAACTAATCGCTACTACACTAACTAAAGTTCAATGTAAGGAATGGCTATTCGCCGTTCCGCAATTAAAACATAATATAGCAACAGCAAAATAATGCCATACTATTGGCATTATATATAAATCTATTTTTTTGGAGGTTTGAAAAATATGAGTTTTTGGTATGATAATGCCATATTCTATCATATCTACCCTATTGGTTTCTGTGGGGCTGAAAGGGTTAATGATAATGGCGAAATTAGATGTCGTTTAGACAAGGTTATCGATTGGATACCACACCTAAAGGAAATGAATATTTCCGCTGTATACTTTGGTCCAGTCTTTGAGTCTGTTGAACATGGTTACGATACCACAGATTACAAGCTAATCGATAGACGTTTAGGTACTAACGAACTTTTCAAAAAGGTTTGTGACGCTCTACACGCTGAGGGCATTAGAGTAGTACTAGATGGTGTATTTAACCATGTAGGTAGAAACTTCTGGGCTTTCAAGGATGTTCAAGAAAAAGGCCCTCTATCTCAATACTGTGACTGGTTTCAAAACCTAAACTTTGGCGGTCAAAGTCCTTGTGGCGATAACTTCTGGTATGAGGGTTGGAACGGCTACTACAACCTAGTTAAGCTTAACCTAAGAAATACTAAAGTTTGCGACTACTTAATCGATGCTGTAGACTACTGGATTAAAGAGTTCGATATCGATGGTATACGTTTCGATGCTGCCGATTGCATAGACTTTGACTTCTTTAAGAGAATTAGATGGTTTACTAAGTCCCAAAAGCCTGACTTTTGGCTAATGGGTGAAATCATCCACGGAGATTACAACAGATGGGCTAACTCCGAAATGCTAGACAGTACTACCAACTATGAGTGCTATAAGGGTATCTACTCCTCTCACAATGACGGTAACTACTTTGAAATAGACTACTCTATCAACCGTCAGTCCGGTAATAGCGGTATCTATAAGAATATCAACCTATTTAACTTTGTGGACAACCACGACGTTAATAGACTAGCTAGTACCCTAAAGGACGAAAGAAACCTTAAAAACTGCTACACTCTAATGTACGGTATGCCTGGTATGCCTTCTATATACTATGGCAGTGAATTCGGTGTTAAGGGTATCCATGAGAACAATTCCGATGACGGTTTAAGACCTTGCCTAGATTTAGACGACCTACTAACTAACGGCAACCTAGACCTATACCACCACATAGTTAGATTAGGTAGAATATATAGCGTATATCCTGCTATGAGAACAGGTTCATACCAAACTGTTATCGTTAGAAATAGACAACTTCTATTCAAGAAAGAGTTAAACGGTCAAGTGGTATACGTTGCACTAAACTTAGATGAAACCGATTACGGATTTAATTTCCATGTAAACGAAGACTTCTTAGTAGATGTAATTTCTAACAAGACTGTAGAAATTAACGGCAACCACGATGCTTACATCAATGTGCCACCATTTAGTTCTATGGTTATCGTTACCGACGATATACTAAACGAAGAACCTAAGCCTGAAACAGTAGAAACTACTGTTGAACGTGACGTTACTATAGGCAACCACTACAAGGACGCTAACGGCAACGTATTCAAGGTAGTAACTATCGCTAGAGATTACAGCACTCAAGAGGAGTTGATAATCTACAAGGCAGAGTTTGGCTCTACTGAAACGTGGGCTATGCCTAAGACTATATTCCTAAGCGATGTAGAGGGCAAACCTAGATTTATTGAAGTAGAATAGTAATATACACCTATCTTTTGCAAAACGTCTATGCACTCTTTGGTGATATTGGACGTTTGCAAAAGATATTTAGGTGTTTTAACCAAAGCCTGACTATTAGCATGACTTAAACGATTAAAAGAAATTTTAAACGATTAAGGTACAATATTTTTAAAATTTTAACCAGTGATTTTGTGCAATATGTAACAAAATAGTGTTTAAGTGGCTGAAAAACCTGTAACCGTTTTGTAACTTTTGCGGTTTATTTTAGCAATTAGCATGGTAAATTGCACAAAAAATCACTTATTGAAATGTGCAAGTTGCACGAAAAAAATTAAATAAAAGTTTTAGATATTGACTTTTTCTTACTTCCAT
>CAYXNU010000122.1:0-5590 GCA_964466485.1 uncultured Ruminococcus sp. | reverse complement strand
TAGATTCATGTCAAAGGAGTTCTCAACAATGTCGCAAGTACGGTTTTTAGTAGTGTCCACATAGAACGTTGTAGAACGTCTGCGTTCGTGGGTTAGCTTGTAAACGTCTATATCCGCATAGGTGATACCATTCTCAAAGAGTTTGCTTTCCGCTAGGATAGAGCCGTTCTCCGCTATGATGTTATGCCCCGCAAAGACCATATCTGTAGTACTTTCCCCGATACTAGCATCAGCGTACATATAGGCACTTAGCAACGCCCCCGACTTAGCTTTAATGAGTGTACGTCTGTAGTCGGCTTTCCCGATAATCTCATCACTGGCGGATAGGTTTACTATTAGGGTAGCACCGTTTTCTGCTAACTTTTCCGAGGGCGTAGAGTTTACCCACAAGTCCTCACAGATTTCTACACCGAAAGTAAATTCGGGCATATCATCGCACTTAAAGACCTGTTGCCCAAAGTGGATACTTCCGAAACTATCTTCGGTGATGAGTTCTTTTGGAATAGGTGCAACACCTTGAATATCCTTACCACTAGTGAATAGCCTAGCCTCGTAGAACTCGGAATAGTTTGGGATGTAACTCTTTGGTACTAAACCTAAAATTTCACCCTTGTATACTACCGCTCCGCAGTTGTAGAGTTTTCCATTTATGACGTATGGCAAACCCACTACCGAAATAATGGATAGATTTTCAGTAGCCTTGACTATCTCCACTAGGGACTCTTTAGCGGAATTTAACAGTGTATCTTGTAAGAAAAGGTCACCGCAAGTATAACCAGTTATTGAGAGTTCGGGAAAAGCTATCAATCTAGCACCGTGTTCATGAGCGTTTTTAATCATATCTATAATTTGAGTAGAGTTGTAATCGCAATCGGCAACACGCACACTGGGAGAGGCACACGCTACCTTAATAAAACCATCTTTCATTTAAAATTCTCCTAACGTTTAATATTAATACTATTATAACTCAAAATCGGGATAAAATCAAGGACTTTGTTTTGTATATATAAAAAAAGCGGAACGATGTGGATATCGTTCCGTATGGATATAAAACTATCGTATCAACTCTAAAATAGTCTGTTTGTCGTCGTCGTCATCTTCTGGGGGTATGCCGTTTCCGTTGAAATCCAAATCTTTGGTAGTAGTTTCAAAGTAGTGTACAGCGGAAGAAGAAATTAGGTAGCAGTACTCACAGTTTTGAATCTCTCTAACTACAGCGGTCTTGTTTAGGTTGCTAACGTCAACTACAATTATAGCATAGCAATCGGAAGTATCTTCGTATAGACCCATAGGTATTATGCACTCTATGTTGTCGGAGAATGAGAAGTAACTCCTAATTCTGCCCTGTAGCACTGTGTTGTTGTAAGCAAATCCAGCTATGTTGTTAGGCATAGCTATACCATAGGTAGCGTACTCTGTGGTAGGTGATGGAGTAACTTCGGGGGCTACTGTAGCACAAGCGGAGTCCTCATCGGGTTGGGGTTCGGGTACATAGATACCCCCACCAACAGAGCCATTAATAGCGGTTTCTTCAACATTTACGTCGTTGCTATCAGTATTAGATACGGCTATTTCTATGGTAGTTATATTTGCTTCATTGTTAGCAGAAGTAGTTTCAAGTATGGTAATAGGTCTAGTAGTAGTAACAACGTTTACAGCTTCTTCATATGTAGTAGTAACGGCAGTAGTTTGAGTAGCTATAGTAGTATTTTCTGTAGGCTTAGGAGTGGTTTCTGTGGGCTTAGGGGTAGTTTCAGTAGGTTTGGCAGTAGTGGAAGTACTAGTGCTACTACTTGCAGTAGTTTGAGTAGTTTGGCTACTAGGGGTAGAGTTCATGCTTTCGTTGTTGGTAGAGGTTTCTTCTGTAGTGTCGCTAGACACTGGAACGGTAGTAACTTCCACGTTGGAAGAATCCTCGCTTGAAACTTCACTAACGGAAGTGATACTAGAAATATCGTTGCTATTGCTAACCGATGGGGTAATTATGCTTACGAACTGTTCGTCGGGGTAGGTAGTGTATTCTGCTACGGAGTTTGTGCCATAGTCGAAGTTGCTAACGTTTGTGGTATACTGTCCCTCCATGGATGGGTTGTAAGGGGTTTCAGTAGGGGTTGTGTTGTCCTGATAGATGTTTGTATATTCGTTTGAAATAGTGGTTTCCACTGGCAAAGATGGTATATCCTCTCTAGATTGGTCGCTCCAAAGTTTCACAGCAAATATAGCAAAGATTAACGTACAAGCTAAAGCAGTGTACTTTTTAAAGTTCAACCTGTTTAGAGTTTTGTAGTTACTCTGTACTTTAGCACGTTGCAAGTTTGCCTGTTCTTGATGTGCCAACATTAAAGTCTTTTCTATAAGTTCTTGACTAGGCTTAATGCTATTCATATATCCTTTATATTCCGCTTGAAAACTTTTATTACTCAAAGCTATATTCACCTCCTAACCTATCTTTCAACAGCTTTCTGGCACGAGATAGATGTACTCTTACCATAGCTGAATTTGAACCCATTGCACTTGCTACATCCTTAACGGACATATTTTCAAAGTAGTACAGATATATGATAGTTCTGTACTTTGCAGGGATATCATCTAAAGCTCTTTTTAAATCCACACTAATTTGAACGTTATCCTCAAGGGCGAAATCCTCAGAAATATTTTCAATTTTAGAATGGTTATAGTTACTATTTTGTTTATCGCCGTAATCTTCATAATCGTCTAAAGAAATATGTTTTGACCAACTTGATGATACTACATCTTTGCCACAGTTAATACATACCTTAATTAACCATTTTTTCAAATGTTCTTCATCGTTAAAATTATATGTATCAACTTGCTTAATATACTTTAGGAACACTTCTTGAAATATATCGTCAGCATCACTTTTATTTTTTACCATAGAAAAAGCGATTCTGTAAACCATATCACCATAATTTGCAATAACATTTTCGATAGAGTCTGAGTAAAATTCCGCCAAATTCCTCACCTCTAAGTAAATTTTTGTAAAGTTCTTTTATTAATTTAAGAATCACTCTATTATTATAACTCTTTAAGTAAGGAAAATGTTACAAAATTTATAAAAAAAAATAAAGTTTGGAACATCCTACAAATTTGCCTGTTGAAACTTATGCACTTTGACTATAGAAAAAAATCGGAACGCTAATAGTAAACGTTCCGCAAATAGATAATATTCTGCTACAGTATAAAGCAAATCAATCCGCCACAGCCCTCATTTATGACACGCTCTAGCGTTTCTTGAATCTTCAAACGAGCCTCAAGGGGCATTTTGTATAGTTTGTTGTGTAGTCCCTCGTTTACAAGTTCGTGTAGAGATTTTCCAAAGATGTTACTCTCCCAAATCTTTACGGGGTCTTCTTCAAACTCTTGTAACATACGCATGACTAGTTCTTCGCTCTGTTTTTCTGTGCCAACTATAGGGCTAACGGTAGTGGTAATATTAGCTTTCATTAGGTGGATGGATGGAGCAGAGGCTCTCAAGCGAACGCCGTACTTACCGCCCTGTTTAATGATTTCGGGTTCTTCTAGGGTTAGTTCTTCCATGGATGGCATAACTATACCATAGCCAGTGCTTTCAGCCTCAGCAAACGCAGACTTAATTCTGTCGTACTCTAGCTTTATTTGGTTTAGTTCTGTGAGTAGTGGTAGTAGGTCTGCCTCACTTTGGATTTGTATACCAGTAGTTTCACCCAAAACTTTATAGAAAAGTGTGCTATCCAGTATGGCAGTAATGGTAACACTTCCCTTGCCTAAGTCTAGGGTATTTATATAGCAGTTGCCTAGTTCCTCGCACTGTGAAAGTTTTTCCACTACAGCGTTAGCGTCTTTCATAGTGGATACACCCTCAGCGGACTGCCTAACGGCATTAAAGACGTTCTCTCTAAGCCAATGCCCCTTTTCTAGACTAGTTATCCATTTGGCGGTGGCTATGTTTATCTCCTTAATAGGAAAAGAGTATAGCACCTCTTTTATGATACTCTTTATGTCACTTTCAGTGAGTTCTAAGCAGTTTATAGGTATCACGGAAGTGTTGTACTTTTGGGATAGTTCTTCACAAAGTTTTTTGACGGTGCTAGTATTTGGGTTTACGCAGTTCATAACTACAGCAAAAGGCTTTTTGATGTCTTTAAGTTCATTGATAACTCTTTCTTCACATTCTTGATATTCTTCTCTAGGTATGTCGGATATAGAGCCATCCGTGGTGACTACCAACCCTATAGTAGAATGTTCTGTGATAACTTTTTGCGTACCAATCTCGGAAGCCATACTGAATGGTACTTCTTCTTCAAACCACGGTGTACGAACCATTCTAGGCATTTCGTTTTCTATGTAGCCTAAAGAACTAGGCACTATATAGCCCACGCAGTCTATCATGCGAACGTTTAGGGAAGTGTTATCCCCTAGGGATATGTTTACAGCCTCCTCTGGTATAAACTTAGGCTCGGTAGTCATGATAGTTTTACCCGCCGACGACTGTGGCAATTCATCGATAGCACGTTCTTTGCGGTAGTCGCTATCTATGTTTGGTATGACTAAAGTTTCCATAAACCTCTTAATGAACGTGGACTTTCCTGTTCTAACTGGACCAACCACCCCGATGTATATATCGCCCTCTGTACGCCTAGCAATGTCGTTGTAAATATCTTTTGCCATGGTATTTAAAACCTCCTTTAGTTAGATATTGGAATGAGTATCATGCCATCGTTTTGGAGTATTCTGCCGTCAAGGTTGTTTTCTTCTATAACGCTTTCAGCAGAGGTGCTATACTTTTTAGCAATGTCCCAAATATCCTCATCTTTTATGCCGTAGTATAGCTTAATGGAGTAGTCGCCGTCACGAACCTTTTTAGAGGTTTCGTCTATGGATATTTCGTTAAGGGCGGTAATAAGTTTGCTTTCATAGTAGCGACCACCTAAAGTTAAGTCCGCTTTAATGGATACTTCTTTGTTAGAGTTCATATTGTAGGAGCATTGGTTAAATATTAGGTTAGGCTCAATAAGGGTGTTTTCGGTTATGGTGGGCATAGGTATAGAGTAGTCAAAGCCACAGTCTTTTTCTATGAGTATAACCATACTAGAGGTATTTTCGGCTAGTAGACAGTACTGTATCACGCCCATTAGGTTGATAGTTTGGTTTTCAGCGTCTATCCTGTAGGACACGTTTTTGACGTTAGCCCAACAGTCGCACACTGTGGATATTTCGCCGTCATTGTACTCAAGGACTTCTTTTAGCTGAAAAGTTTCGTCTAGTGGGGTAGGGGGCATAGTAACCCTTATGGTAGAAGTTTGGGTGTCGCAAAGGTACTTTGTTGAGTATGCATCCGTGACGATGTTAGTAGTAATATCCTTAGTAGATACGCACTTTAAACGTATAGTAACGTCGCAAGTTAGTTTTTTCATTAGGTTGGAATCGTCGGGGTTTACGGTAATGTCACAAGATACTATTTCGCCAGTGACGTGGTTTGTGTAGGTATTGTCCAAAGTTTCCATATCTATAATTTGGCTGAACGGAAACGAAAAAGACATCGTTTCGGGGAGAGGGTTTTCCTTGTCGGGGGTGTATAGCAGTTTAACAC
>CAYXNU010000121.1:0-5605 GCA_964466485.1 uncultured Ruminococcus sp. | reverse complement strand
AGACTATTAAGTTCTGTAAGAAGTACCTAAAGGTTAAAAAGAAGAAACATCTAGTGGACGCTATTATTGAGGCTACATGGGCAAGTGTCGCTGATATTTGCGTTGCTCAAATTCAAGACTTCTTAAACGTAGGCTCTGAGGGTAGAATGAATACACCATCTACTTTAGGCGACAACTGGCAGTTTAGGACTCACTCCGCAGATTTCACCCCCGAACTTGCTGAAAAGATTTACAACCTAAACGAACTATACAACCGCCTTGAACTCCCTACAGAAGACGAAGAACCCCCAAAGGAAGAAACTGAAAATGCTATAAAAGAAACTAAAGAAGTTTCTAAAAATATAAAGATTAAAATTAAACCCTTAAAGGAGGAAAAATCCCATGAACAAGGAAAACTTTAAAAAGCAGTTTTTAGAATCTCTTAACAAGGATATCTCTACTGCTACCCCTCAAGAAATCCACAATGCACTAGGTAGTGCCGTTATGGATTACATCAAAACAGACTGGGCTAACAGCAAGGAAAAACATCTTTCAAATAGACGTGCTTGTTACCTATCTATGGAGTTCTTAGTAGGTAGAGCAGTATACAACAACCTACTATGTTTAGGCATATATGACGAGGTAGAGGAAATATTTAACTCTTTAGGTACTTCCCTAACAGTACTAGAAGATATAGAAGACTCCGCACTAGGTAACGGCGGTCTAGGACGTTTAGCAGCGTGTTTCCTAGATAGTGCCTCTACACTATCTCTCCCTCTAGATGGCTATGGCATTAGATACAAGTATGGTCTATTCAAGCAATCTATCGTGGATGGTTTTCAGTGCGAAGAAGCCGACAACTGGACTAAGTACGGCGACCCATGGAGCATTAGAAACGAAAACGACAGCGTAGAAGTCCACTATGCAGACCAAACTGTTATAGCTGTACCTTACGATATGCCTATCATATCTTACAAGGGTTCTAACGTTGGTACTCTTAGACTTTGGCAGTCCGAACCTGTAAACGAGTTCGACTTTAATACTTTCAACAGCCAACGCTACCTAGAGGCATCTAAAGAAAAAGTTTTCGCTGAAGATATCTCTAGAGTGCTATACCCTAACGACGATACCAGAGAGGGCAAAAAGCTTAGACTTAAACAACAGTACTTCTTTAGCAGTGCATCCCTAGTGGATATCCTTAAAAAGCACAAGGCTAAGTTCGGTACTGTGGAAAACCTTGCTGACTACGTTACCATTCAGCTAAACGATACCCACCCAGTAATATCTATCCCAGAGTTGATTAGACTACTTATGGATTACGAGGGTATGAACTTTAACCAATCTTTCGAGATTGCTAGAAAAGTATTTAACTACACTAACCACACTGTTATGCCTGAGGCTCTAGAAAAGTGGGAGTGTTCTCTAATTGAAGAAATACTACCTAGAATCTTTGAGATTATTATCCAAATAAATGAAAAGTTCGTTTCCGATATGTACGTTAAGAATATCGACAACGCTACTATAAACAAGATTAAACTAATACAAGGTAACTTAGTACACATGGCTAACATTGCAACTTACTGCTCTACCTATGTAAACGGCGTTGCTGAAATCCATACACAAATACTAAAGGATGTTACTCTTGCTGACTGGTACAAGATATACCCTGAACGTTTCCAAAATAAGACTAACGGTATCACTCAAAGAAGATGGTTAGCTCTATGCAATAGAGAACTATCCGCCCTACTAACCGAAAAGCTAGGCTCTGAAAGTTGGGTTACCAACCTTGACGACCTAAAGAAACTCGCTCCCCTAGTAGACGATGTGGATACTATTAATAGATACATCCAAATTAAGGATACTAAAAAGCAACAACTCGCTGACTACATTCTAAAGAAAGATAACATCAAGGTAGACCCTACTACTATCTTCGATATTCAAATTAAGAGGTTACACGAGTACAAGCGTCAACTACTAAATGCTTTCTCTATACTATATATCTACTTTGGCATTAAGGACGGCTCTATTAAGGACTTTACTCCTACTACTTTTATATTCGGTGCAAAGTCTGCCCCTGGTTACAGACGTGCTAAAGGTATCATTAAGTACATCAACGAGATTGCTAAGCTTATCGAAAACGACGAGGAAGTTCGTGACTTAATAAAGGTTGTATTCGTATCCAACTACAACGTTTCCTATGCGGAAAAGCTTGTCGCTGGTGCTGACGTTTCCGAACAGATTTCTACTGCTGGTACTGAGGCTTCCGGTACTGGTAACATGAAGTTAATGCTAAACGGTGCGGTAACTCTAGGTACTTACGACGGTGCTAACATAGAGATAGTTCAAGAGGCTGGTGAAGATAACAACTACATCTTCGGGGCTAAGGTTGAAGAACTAGAAACTATTATGCCTACCTACGACAGCAGAAAACTATATGCAGAAAACGATAAGATTCAAAGAGTGGTTTCTACCCTTATCGATGGTACTGTATCCGATGGCGGTAGCGGTGTATTTAGAGAACTTTACTTCGCACTACTAGATGGTGCTAGTTGGCACTCCCCTGATAACTACTACCTACTAGGCGACCTTGAAAGTTATGTAGAGGCTAAACTCCGTGTAAATAAAGACTACAAGGACAGAACTGCTTTCGCTAAGAAGTGTTTCCTAAATACTTGCAATGCGGGTAAGTTCTCCTCCGATAGAACTATAAAGGACTATGCAGAAAATATTTGGCACATTAAAGAAGTTTAATATATCAATATTTAAATAAAAAAAAATCCCGATTCTTTTTTGGAATCGGGATTTACGCTTATATATATAACTATTCAACATCTAAGGGCTTTTCACAGCGTTTTATCTTAAACCAGAAAGTAGTACCCTCTCCGAGTTTGCTCTGTACACCGTATGGGAACTGGTGCTTATTTAAGACAGCCTTAACTATGGATAGCCCTAAACCTGTACCAATCTTTTCCCTACGCATTTTAGCACGATAGTACTTATTAAATATAAGTTTCAAGTCTTCCTCAGCGATACCTTGTCCAGTGTCGGTAACGGTAATCTTTACCCAGTCGCCCTCATTAATCTGTCTGACGTATACGTTTTTGTCGTCGCCAGTGTAGTTTACGGCATTGTTTATAAGGTTGTATATAACCTGTTCTATCTTAACTATGTCGCATTCCACGAAAGCTTCTTCGTCGGGGGTAAAGGTTATATGGTAGCCCATCTTTTCGGATACGCCTTTGTAACGTTCTATTATTTCGGCTAGTCTAGTCTTGATATCGAACTTTACAGCGTTTAGGGATATTCCACCGTTTTCAAGCTTAGATAGGTCTAGCATATCATTAACCAGTAGCGAAAGCCTGTCGGTTTCCTCTATGATGATGTTTAAGTGTTCCTCACGCTTAACGGGGTTATTTCCCGATAAATCTCTAATCATTTCGGCATAGGCTTTAATCATAGTTAGAGGGGTTCTCAAGTCGTGGGAAACGTTAGCTATTAAGTCACGCTGTTGTTGGTCAACCTTAGAAATCTGTTTAGAGGCATACGTTAGAGTGTCAGCGAGTTCGTTGCATTCTAAGTAGTTTCCGCCATCGAACTTAATGTCATACTCTCCCTTAGCTAACCTAGTAGCCGACTTCGTAATGGTATATATAGGCTTAGCAATGCTCTTAGATATAAAGTAAGACAATACCAAACTAATAATAACTAGCAATATAGATATTATAACCAACTGTTTTTGTAGTATATCCACGGTAGAGCCTACAGGCTCAATGACGGCATTTACTAGCAAGTACCCAGATATATCGTTGTTGTCGTCGTAGAGGGTAGCACCTACCAACAGTGTTTGAGTGCCATCTTTTTTGGACTCTATAGTTTCACAGAAGTAACCATTGCTATCTTGAATTTCCATGATATACTGGCTAATATCTGCAAAGCCATGTATGATAGAAAATCCGTTCATGTAGTCGTTATTAGAGTACAAGTCACGCATACCGTAACGACTTACTATTCTAATAGCTAACTCATTCTGTTTAGCAATGCTATCCAGTTGCTGATAGTTATCATCGCTGTTGTAGGCTGTAACTATTTGGTTAGTGGCATTAGTAACATCTCTAGTTTTCATAGTTATGTAAAACTTTTGTAGAAACACCACTTGAAACAACCACATCAAGACTATTACGGCAATGGTTAATAGCATAAAACCAGTCCAAATGTACACAGTTAAACTTTTCTTTTTTTTCGCCTTTAAATGTATATGAGTATTCTTTTTCTTTGTAGAATCATCTTTCATTCGCTTCAAACTTATACCCCATTCCACGGAGGGTTACTATATACTTTCTGTACTTTTCGCCAAGACTTCCACGCAACATTTTTATGTGGGTATCTACAGTTCTATCGTCGCCAAAGAAATCGTATCCCCAAACTTCCTCTAGGAGTCTGTCACGGGATAGAGCGATATTGTTATTCTTAGCCAAAAAGAATAGCAAATCGTACTCCTTTGGGGTCATAGATGCTTTTTTACCATCCACATATACTTCACGCCCCGGAATATCTATCTCTAAGCCACCAAACACCAACTTTTCGGGCTTTTCGGTAGTGACTTCTTTAGTATTCCTCTTAATGGCAACCTTTACTCTTGCCATCAACTCTTTAGGGGAAAAAGGCTTTACAACGTAATCGTCCACACCTATTTCAAAGCCGAAAAGTTTGTCGTATTCTTCGCCCCTAGCAGATAGCATAATAACAGGGATATTCTTAGTTTTTTTAATCTCTTTACAAGCAGAGTATCCATCAAGGCGAGGCATCATAACGTCCATGATAATAACGTCAAAGTCTTTCTCTCTACAGATTTCTACAGCGTCCATACCGTTTTCAGCCTCCTCTACTTTATAGCCCTCGAATTCGGCATACTCACGGACAACCCTTCTAATATTTTGTTCATCGTCAACGACTAATATTTTTTTACACATAAGCATCCACACTTTCCTAAATACAGTAATTTTACGGTTTCTATGAACAACCTATCTGTAAGCTACTGTTGCAATTATACCGTAGAAATATGCTAACAGTATGTTTTTTAAGTGATAGATTAGTTATAAAACCAAATATTTTTTATGATTTTATTTTAACACAATTACAATTTAAAGTCAATAAAGTATACCCTAAAATGTAATTAAAGCAGGGAATACTCATCTATTTTCTTATTAATCATACTATATAACAATTACACAAAAATCTAAAATTGTTGATTATATTTTTAGGAAAAATTTAATAAAAAAAGTTGCATTTTTCCTAATAATGTGATATAATATTTCTATCATAGTTTAAACACCTTTTTTAAACTTTGAAATTAAATTAAAGAAAGATTACTAATTATGAATAAAAAATATGATTTTCTCGTAGTTGGACTTGTTGTAATACTATGTTCTATTATAGTAATAGCGTATGCATGGATTAATAAAGAAACTTCATTTGTTATATTGGTTACATATTTGGTGGTGGAACTCGTACTCGCTATGGCATTAACTATATTCAATGTGTTCTCACGAAAGAAACAAATAGAAGTAAACAAGAACCAAATAGACACTGTAATTAACATGATTGACTCTAACGTTATTATTTGGCG
>CAYXNU010000120.1:0-5606 GCA_964466485.1 uncultured Ruminococcus sp. | reverse complement strand
GATAGAAAACTTTATACCTACTACGTCAGCTTTAGAGATTATAGAGAATGTGTTCTTTTCTATGGATAATACATCCACATACCGTGCAAAGACTTTTACGGGTGCATATGGTAAGGGTAAGTCGCATATAGTTTTGGTGTTGCTGTCGCTGTTAATGAACCCAAAAGACAAGGGGGTTTTTAGTAGTCTGCTTGAGAGTATTCGCAACTACAACGAAAACCTATACACTACTGTAAACAACTACCTACACAGCAACAAAAAGCTTTTGCCTGTGGTTATCAATGGCAATAGCGGAAACTTGACTACTTCTTTTATAGAGGGCTTAACGCAGTCTTTAAAGCTTTTCGGTTTGGAAGATATTACTCCAAATACGAACTTTTCTTGTGCGTTGGATACTATACAACTTTGGGAAGATGAGTATACTACCACTTTTAAGAAGTTTCAAAAACACATAGGCATGAAAGTTGGTGAGTTTAGAAAAAGACTGAAAAGTTACGATATTCAAACCTATAACGAATTTTTAGAGCTATACCCAAAGTTGACTTCTGGTAGTGTGTTCAATCCGTGGGGGAGTTCTAATGTGGTAGAGTTGTATCTATCCACCAACGACAAACTAAAAGAATACGGCTATAATGGTATGTACATCGTGTATGATGAGTTTGGAAAGTACCTTGAAACTAGTATATCCACAGCCACCGAAAGCGACACTAAACTATTACAAGACCTAGCTGAACAGTGCAACAAACACAAGTCACAACAGCTACACTTAATGTTAATATGCCACAAGGATATTTCTAACTACATAGATATGAACCTATCTCAAGATAAGGTAAACGGTTGGAGAGGCATTGAGGGACGTTTTGAAAGTATATCCCTAAACAATGACTACTCACAAACCTATGAACTTATAGCTAATGTAATCGGTAAGAAAACCACATGGGATAGCTTTGTTAGTAGTCATGCTAGGCAGTTTGAAAGCTTAAAGCTAAAGTATTCTAAGATGTTATCTATGGGGGACTTTGTAGAGAGTTGTTATCCATTGCACCCAGTTACCACCTATGTTTTGCCTATTATTTCCGAGAAGATTGCCCAAAATGAAAGAACACTATTTACGTTCTTGTCGGCGAAACAGAAGAACACTCTACTAGATTTCCTTAGCGTTCCATCCGAGGAGGATTTCCCTTTAATAACCCCCGACTACCTATACGACTACTTTGAGCCACTCATGAAAAAAGAGTTGAACTCTAGTAGTATATACACTACCTACAGGTTGACGAACTCTATACTATCCAAAGTGGGCGACGATACACTCCACGCAAAGATAGTAAAAACCATAGCACTACTATACATGATAGACCACTTTAGAACTGTTCCACCTACTAAAAATACTATATGCGATATATTTGCAGACGTTGGATATACTACTCAAACCGTCGATGAGGCTATACAGTACCTAATAGATAATCTATTCATAGTGTACCTAAAGAAAAGCAACGGCTACTTGAAACTTAAAGAAAGTTCTGGGGTGGATATAAAACTAGAAATATCCAAAAACGTTGAAAGAATTAAAGACAAGTACAGCCCTATAGATATCTTGAACAGTCTAGTGCTAGAAAGTTATATCTATCCTACTAGCTACAACGATGAGTATTGCATAGTTAGATACTTTGATTTGGTATTTACCAACATAGAAAACTACAAAAGCGTTCAAACTTCTAAGTACTCTAATGGTAAAGTTTTAGCGTTGGTGCTATCCGAAAATGATGACATTCAAGCTATTAGACAAGAGGTTACTTCTTACAAGGATAACCAAACTATAGTAATACTCCCCGACTTTGTGGAAAACGTTTCTAGTGTGGTATATGAGTACTGTTCCGTTGTGGAGTTGAAAAACCAAAGTCTAGACGACACCAACCTTTGTGCAGAGTATGACATATACATAGAAGATTACTATTATATTATAGGTAAGTTTATTAGTGGGTATCTCAACCCAGTGGATAGCCACTGTGAGTATTACCATCAAGGGGAAAAGCTTGACATAAAAAGAAAATCTCAACTAAGTGACTATCTATCCAAAATGTGTAAAGAACTATACCCTTACACCCCTATAATCAACAACGAAAACCTAAACAAGAATGAACTATCCACTATGGCTATAAACAGCAGAAACAAACTAGTTAGGGCTATACTTACCAACGAACCTACTAGTAGTTTCGGGTTGAGCGGTACTGGACAAGATATATCTTTCTTGAGAAGTGCATTAGTACAGACTAACATACTAGTAGATGATACCATTACTTTAAGCCCTAAGGGCAATGACAACATGGCTATGGTCTTGAACATTATCAAAGAGTTTTTCACTACTATGGATTCAAATAGAAAATCCTTTAAAGATTTATACTACCTCTTGACTTCTAAAGAGCATGGCATAGGCTTGAAAAAGGGCGTTATACCTATATATATAGCTGTGGTAGTCCGCCAAATACATCAAGATGTGACTATTCTGTACAAGGATAGCGAAGTTAAACTAAGTGCAGATATCTTAAACGATATTAACGAAAACCCTCAAGATTACTCTATATTTACAGAAGACTGGAGCGAAAATAAACTACAGTACCTTGAAAGTTTAGAAAACCTCTTTAAAGACTACACCCTAAAGGATGAGTTGAACTCTAATAGGTTTATGGCGATATTTCAAGCTATGAACCGCTGGATAGTATCTCTGCCAAAGTGTGCTAGGGGTATGCAACAGTACTACCTCACAGGAGAGAGTATCCCTAAGGTGAACGTTAAGTTTTTAAACGCTATAAAGCAACCTACTCAAAACTACAGGGAAGTCTTAATGGTTAAGTTGCCTAAAGTTTTCGGGCAGAGTATAGCAGACGTTTCTATTGTGGAGGATATTAAAAACATTAAAGATACTTTCGATTCCGCTAAAGATAGCCTATTAGAGAGGGTTAAAAATATCATAGGGGAAACTTTTAAGGCTAATCAAGAATCTAGTGTGACTTCTACTATGCTAGACTGGTACGAAACTTTAAAGCCATCCACCCTTGAATACCTATTCCCAGACAATGAAAACCGCACCCTAAACGTGATAAAAGATTCCAACACTAACGATATAGAACTACTAGAAAGTTTAGGAAAATCCTTGACGGGCTTAAGGTTAAACGACTGGAACTACTCAACTACTGAAACTTTCAAGGAGGCTCTTAAAAGGTTTAAAACTTCTGTGGATAGCTACAACCTACAGGCACACTCCGAAAGCATGAAAGACGTTTCTTACAAGATAACTCTAAATAGCAACGGAAAAGAAGTTACTAAGGTATTTGAAAAGACAGAATACTCAAACTTTGCTAAACTACTCTACAACGATATTTCTAGTGCGTTGGATGAGATGGGGCAATCTATCACAGAACACGAAAAAAGACAAGTCTTAATGGACGTTCTACTAGAACTTTGCAAATAGGAGGTTTTTAACATGGATACTGCTTACTTTGATAACTCTGCTACTACATTTCCAAAGCCACAGGAAGTATATACCTTTATGGATAACTTCTACCGTGAATGTGGTGTAAACTCTGGGCGTGGACAGTATAACCTATCTTCTAGGGCAAACACCCTAATAGAAGATACTAGAGGCTTACTATTAAAGCTACTCCATTGCGAAAACAAACAGGTGATATTTACTAGTTCTGCTACAGAGGGCATTAACCTAGTACTAAACGGTTTGAAAATATTCCCTAACGATAATGTGTATATATCGCCCTTTGAACACAACGCAATACTAAGAACTTTGCACAACCTAAAAAAGTCTAGAAACTTTAACCTAAATATACTATCTGTGAACCGTGAGGATATTACTTACAACTTAGAAGATATATCTAGGCAGTTTAAACAGAACCCCCCTAGGTACGTTATAGTTAGTCATGCTAGTAACGTCTGTGGAGCGGTTGCACCTATAAAAGAGATATTCTCTATGGCTAAGATGTACAACGCTACTACTATCCTAGATATGGCACAGACTTGCGGTCTAGTGGATACCAACCTAAACGAAACCTACACCGACTTTGCAATATTTGCAGGGCATAAGACTCTATATGCACCCTTTGGGGTGGCTGGTATAGTAGCCAACAGAGAACTCCTAACTTTTGAACCTTTAATATATGGCGGTACTGGTACACAGTCCGCTATGTTGGATATGCCTATGGATATTCCTACACGGTACGAAAGCGGTAGCCATAATATTCTAGCTATAGCGGGGCTATACTCCGCCCTAAACTGGATTTTCAAAACTGGTATAGAAAACCTATACTTAAAAGATATGGAGCATAAGTCCAAAGTTGTGGAGCTTTTGCAATCTCATAGCAACGTAAAAGTCTACACCCCTAAAGAGGCTATAGGCATAGTATCTTGCAACTTTGACGGCTATTCTAGTGACAACATAGGGCAAGTCCTAAACCAAAGGGATATTGCTGTGCGTACTGGTTTGCACTGTTCACCTATGGCACACCAGTTTTTGCAGACTTTTCCATCGGGGACGGTTAGGTTTAGTGTAAGCTACTTTAACTCCCCACAGGACTTTGAAAAGTTAGCCGATGCCCTAGACTATATAGAACTTAACTCTTAACAATACATATACACGGAACGGCAAATCGACGTTCCATACAAAGGGTAAATCTTAAAGGAGGGAAAATTTTATGAATAACAACCCATTTGTGGAATACCTAAATACTATGCACCAACTGGACGCAAACAACGAAAACGCTTTTGCAGAAAGTCAAGTGAATAACGAATACTATAAAAAGGTTAAAGTACAAAGACCCCTTAGCGAAAACGTTTTGGAAATATTACACACACAACAACCCCAAACTATAGTATTAACGGGTCATGCAGGGGATGGTAAGACTAGTATTCTATTGCAAATATTGGAAACCTTAAACCCTAACTATAAGCTATCTACGACGGGTACTATAAGCTTTTCTAGTGGTAGAGAACTGTTCTACCTTAAGGATTTTAGCGAGATATCTCATAACGAACGTGCAGAACTTTTAAAACGATGTTTGGAGTTTTCTAAAAATGGGGGATATTCAATATTGGTAGCTAATACTGGTGTTTTAACTCAAGCTTTTAAAACCGTGTTTGGTATCACTGGGGAAAACCTCTTAATAGATATGTTGGATAAAAATTCTAGTAGTGTTGAAACTTTCGACGATACCTACAACGTTAGAGTGATAAACATTGCCACACTGGATAACTCTGGGTTTATTAAGCCATATATTCAAAATATATGTGCTGAGGACAACTGGACTATATGCAACACCTGTGAAAAAAAATCCTGTTGCCCTATACTTTTCAATGTGGACTTGCTAAGGGAAAACCTCGAAAAAGCAGTAGACTTTATAGCAAAGCATTACAGCTACCAACAAGAGTACGGCAACAGAATGACTATTAGAAATATTTCGGCACACTTAACATTTTCTATTACTGGGGGGCTAGAGTGTTCTAAAGTTAGAAATAACAACCAACACCAGTATATATTTAATAACCTATTCTCGAATAACTTTTTCGGGTACACTGGTTTTAATGTCAACTATAAGGCTTTG
>CAYXNU010000119.1:0-5645 GCA_964466485.1 uncultured Ruminococcus sp. | reverse complement strand
ATGCTTATACACTTATACTTCTCAAATGAAAAGAAATCCGTATGGATAGCTTTGGGTTTTGCAGTAGGAGTATTAATTACTAGCTTTATCGGTGCAAAGTACTTAAAAAACTCATGGGGCATAGGCTTTACTTTAGTAAGTGCATTGATGACTATAGTTTCTACTGTTCAGCTATTAGTGTACCTAAATAAGCTAGAGTTTAACGTTCTATGTAGTGAACATACTGGCTTAACTATAAAGAATCACCATAAAAGGCGTTCTAAAAGTACTGGTAATAGGCTAACTAGTTTAGTAGTATTAGCCAGTATGATATTCTGTGTAGTAGTGGGCAGTGGCAGTTGGCTAGTTAGAGATTTTATTCTGCAATCGAAAGTGCTTACTTTTACCCCTGAAGTTTCTACTGAAGTATTAAAATCCCCTGGGATGGGATTAGCACCGTGGGCTGAAAGTGAAGAATCTATGGGGATAGACTCCACACTAGTATACCTTGAACTTAAATGGTCTGACTGGGAACCGCAAGACGACGTATTCGACATTGACTACGTTAATGAATACTACAACTTAGACTACTACCGTGAGAACGGTAGAAAGGTAGTATTTCGCTTTATATGCGATAATCCCACGGAGGAAGAACATATGGACATTCCTGGTTGGCTATACGATATTACTGGAGATGGAAACTTTTACGATATAGACTATGGCAAAGGCTACTCTCCAAACTATAATAACCAAACGTTTATTGAAGAACACGCAGAAGCAATATCAGCACTAGGCAAGGCTTTTGGACAAGATGATTTCTTTACGTATGTGGAACTAGGTAGCTTAGGACACTGGGGAGAATGGCACGTTGACTATGAATCTGGTTTGCAAAGAATACCTACTTTTAGTACTAGAGAGCAGTACATCAAGCCATACATAGATGCGTTCCCTAATGCTACTCTACTAATACGTTATCCTCTAATTGATGCTACACAGTATTCCATGGGACTTTTTAACGATATGACTGGCGACTACGACGAAACTATGTACTGGTTACATCAAATGGAAACTGGAGTGTGGGAACAGACTAACGAACTTGAACAAGTAGACTGTTCTGAGGTTTGGAAAGTGCTACCTATAGGCGGAGAGTTTGCTTCAACTTATGAAAACTCTTACTTTATGAAAGATGAGTTTGACTTAACGCTGGAGGGTATACAGTCTAGCCACCAATCGTTTATTGGCCCTAAGATTATCATAGACGAGGAAGAAGAGGGTAAGTATGACGAAAATATGAACACTATACTAAAAACTTTAGGCTACAGGTATCGTGTAAGTGAAGTATCTTTGGACTTTGGCAATAAGGAAACTTTCGATATAACTTGCAACGTTGTAAATGATGGTATTGCTCCTATATACCAAGAGTACACCGTACAGTTAGATATATCCGATGAAGACGGTTATATAGTTTGGTCTTCGGATGAAATAGATTTGGACTTAAGGTCTGTACTACCTGATGATACTTACTCTTTCACAGTATATGCAGATAAGGAAGAGTTTGACGACGATATGCAGTATACACTAGAAGTATCTATAGTGGATTCTTCCGGCAACGCTGTAGTACCTATGGCATTAGTGGATGAAATAGATACTAACGTATATCAAATTGCTAAGTTTTATATTAAATAACGAAAGTTCGATAATAAAATTTTGCCTTGCAAAATTGCAGAACGGCAAATCGACGTTTCCTACAAAAATAATATATTCTATCGAACTCACGTTAAATAGTTAGAAAGGAAATATGTATGATGGTACATAAAAATACTTACCAATACGTACTGGTATGCGTTTCTATGGTAGCTATACCATTATTTAACGTTGCAAGTGAAGTTTGGGACAGCGTTTGGCTATCTAATAACACATGGGCAATAAGTGGAACGTATGCGGTACTATCTTCATGGGGGTTGCCTATGTTAATCGCTTCTATTGGTGGATTAGTACTAAGTAATGGAATGACTTACTCAGTAAAATATATGTATACTCACTACTTGCCTAAAGCGTTCTTTGGCTGTATAGTATGGTGGACTGTACTAGGTCTAATATATATGAAGAATGAATACCCAAACGATTTGGACTTAGATACGTTTTTTGAATGCTTATCTACTGTATTAGATATCCCTTATAATACCGCATTTTTGCAACTGATAGTAGCTCTAGTAGTATTCTATCCACTACTAAAAGGTATAGCAGATAGTCACACACTAACGAAGTATGCTTTCATAGTTACTTACACGATAACGTCACTGCTACCTGCACTGGAATTAGTACCCTATATAAAGAACTTAACTCTATTTACTAACCAAATAGATTGGAACTTCTTTACACCTTTTGGAACGTTCTTATTTTTAGGAGTGTACCTTAGTAGGTATACGTTTGAAGACTACCAGCGAATAGTAGTATACTGTATGGGAATATTAAGTCTAGTAGCTATGTTTACGTGTACAGTATTCTTATCTTCCACTGAAGTGGGCTATAATCACACTTTGGTTGGTTACTCATCACCATTCTTAGTACCGATAGTTATAGCAGTATTTACACTGATAAAGTCTATAACGTATAAGTGTACTAACTTAAGTATAGACTACGTATCTACGATTGCAAAGTGTTCTTACGTATACATACCATGTACAGTTATTTCCAGGGGTATTATAAACTGTTTCATGGATATGGAAACTATGCCTATCACCGTAGGAATACCACTACAAGCTTTAGTTACAGTATTAATAAGTATGCTATTGGCTATATGTTTTAAAAGCCTTCCTGTGGTTAAGTATTTTACTATGTAATGGAATGCTAATTCGATATAATGCCATGTTAACACACGGCGTTCCGCAATTTTGCAAAGCAAAATTTTATTATTGAACTCACGTTAATGGAGGAATTTAGATGTCTAAAAAGAAACTTTCACTGGAAAAGATAGTTATAGTAATATCTGCAATAGTAGCCACACTGACTGGTAGTGTGTTCTTGATACTATACTCACGTAACTTTATAAGTACACAAGTGGATAACGTGAGTACTTCCAACGCTAACTCTGTGGTACTAACCTCAAAAAATTTCGGTAGCTATGGCGAGTTAATGTTTGCATATATCGGCGAAAATAACTACATATACAACTTAGATGACGAAAGCAAACCATTAATAGAGCAACCAGCCACACTTCTACTCTACGCATCCGACGATACAGTAATATATACTGCTTCTACTGAAATAGATTCCACACACTATGGGCGTGAGTCTGTTATTCAAGAGTTACAGATAGGTGAAGTTGAAAATACACTTAATACAGTAGCAACAGTATCTATAGACCCATGTTGGTCTTCCAATGACGAAGTAGTGTACTTCGTAAAAGACGATAACTTAAAACAATTATGTACGTTTGAACCTCTAACCTCTACTACTGAAGTAGCTACAGAGTTTGAAGAAGATATTAGTAGCTTAAGAATTTCTAGTGATGGACTGCTAGTAGTTACTGCTTCCGGTGAAGAAAAGCTATACGTTCCACTATCTAAACAGTTGACAGATACTTATTACAACTGTCAAGGCTCACACATACTAGTATGTGAACAGTACGACTTAATCCTAACGCCAGACGGTATACTATACTACAGATGGATGGGGTCTAACGAAGCAGTTAAAGTAGCTGAAAACGTGCTGGTAACTCAAGGCTATCAAGATAACCAAATATTCTTTATACAACAGACACAAGACGGATTAATGCTAATGGATTACTTCGTATCGGAGGAGCAATCTGTGGAACTTGCCAAACTCCCCGACAATGTACTGCCACAGTTGACTGTAAGTGCTGACTACGCTTTTATAGTGGATGACTACAACATAGTATACAGGTACGATATTGACAACCGCAACTTTGAGCCTTTCTGTACTATACAAGATGGTGTGCAAAGCCCTTTAATTTCCGTGTTTGACTACCGCCTTATGGTGTATGACCTCGCGCGTGAAGCTGACCAAACTTTTGTATACTCTATAGACGCTACACAGACGTTACTTGAAAGCGAAGTATTTGACTTAAACAGTCTATACTCGGAAAAGTTGGCTGAAAGTAATCCGGATGACTTAGAGTATAAAACTCTACAGATGGGCTCTATTGGAACGGACGTTTTCTCATTACAGAATAACTTAGTAACTTTAGGTTACTTAAATAGCGATATTACTGGTATATTCGATATAAACACTATGATAGCAGTACAGTACTTACAGCTGGATTTAGGCCTTGAAACTACTGGTTTAGTAGATGGTGCTTTACAATCCACTATAAATAACGGTGCTGTTGCAGAGTATTCGGGATATAATCCTATCTCAAGTTCTAGTACTGGCATTAGGGTTAGAGATGTACAAGCAAGATTAAGAACTCTAGACTATAGCAAAGAGGCTATTACTGGAACGTTCACTGACGAAACAGAAGAAGCATTGATACTATTTGCTAACCAAAACGGTATACAGTATGACGGCGGTGTAGTAACTCCACAAGTATTAGATAGCCTATTTGATAGCGTGGCTACATCGTACCATGGTTACTTGCCACTATCTCAAGGGGATAGCTGTGATGCAGTTATCGAACTTAACTATCGCCTTAAAGAGTTAGGATACTTAACGGGTTCTGTAAACCCCACTGTGGATAGCAAGACTATTAAAGCTATGTCCCTCTTTGAGCAAGTAAACGGTTTGACTATTACCAATGAGTACTCCAGTGAAACCATCGCTAAAGTCTTTGACGATTCTGCTATTATATGCCCCGAAAACTTAGCACCCGAAACTATTTCCGATTCAATCTCCTCAAATGAAAACCAAGTTATATCCGATAGACAGTTAAAGATAATTAGAAAGTGGCTAACTAAACAGTTCGCTGTTAACCATACCGATAAACAAGCTATAAAACGTCTACAAATGCAACTGGTTAAACTAGGCTATATGCAAGTACAAGATGTATCTATGGTATATGACATAGCTACTATGAATGCTGTATCAAGTTTCCAACTAGCAAACGATATACCAGTGGATGGCATAGCCTCAAAATCCACACTAACTAATATATTTAGTACCGCCATAGGCAACGCAGAGGAGTAAAACATGAAAAGTAAAAAGAGCAGTATAATATTTATCATCGTTATTTTAGCAGTAGTAATAGTAGCAACTTTAAGTGCTATAGTATATTTACATATGCGTAACACGGAATCTCTACCTAATGAGGGAAGTACAGAAGTTCTATCTCAAGAGAGTTGGGTAGATACTATAGACGATACTTCACATACTACCACTATGTATTCTTTGGGAAATACCGCAACTAAAGTATCTAAAGAACTACCTAACGAAATAACACTAAACCATATGTATATAGACGATATTCCCATATATGAGATGTATCCCACGAACGCTAAAGATTGTAAATTAGTTATCTTACTACATGGGCAATGTTCTAGAAAAGAAGAATTCTTAGAAGATATGATTAACTACGTAGATGCTGGATACCTATGTGTATGTATGGATTTAGTTGGGCATGGAGAACGTATATCTTCCGAACCCATTATGTCTTTAGAAATAACTTCACAGACTGGCGAAGACTTGAATACCCTAATATCTTACTACGC
>CAYXNU010000118.1:0-5705 GCA_964466485.1 uncultured Ruminococcus sp. | reverse complement strand
AGTAACTGACGGGAACTTCACCCGTTATCATAGAAGTACACATGGTAGTGTGTAGAATAAGTGGTTATGTGCCTCTAGGTGCGTAACAATTTGGGTGGTATCGCAGAGGTTTTATAACTTTTGTCCCTTAGGGTGGGGCAAAGGTTTTTTTGTTATATATCTCCAGTGGTAAACTGGTATATTAAAAAAAATGTTTATGGAGTGTGATTATATCCTATGATTAAACCAGACTTTAGTCTAGTAGATAGACTATCTAAAGATTATACTATTATTCCGATATGTAGGGAAATCTATGCGGACGTGGTAACGCCTATTACTCTATTAAGGAAGATTGCTAACCAGTATGACAAATACTTCCTACTTGAAAGTGTAGAACAAGGCACTCAGTGGGGACGATATAGTTTTCTAGGTTTCAATCCTATAGTTAGATTAACTTGCAAAAATAATGTGGTTACCATCGAAAAGGACGGCGAAAAGACTATTAGCAACCTATCGCCTTACGATACCCTTAGAGATGTAATGTCACAGTACAAAGCCCCTAAGCTTAAAGATATGCCTACATTTACTGGTGGTCTAGTGGGATACTTTTCATACGCTATGATTGGCTATGCTGAACCTATACTAAACCTTAAAGAAAGCGACTTTAACGACTACGACTTAATGCTATTCGATAAGGTTATAGCTTACGACCACCTAAAACAAAAGATTTGCATAGTGGTAAATATGTCTACCGATAATGTAGATAAGAACTACTCTCAAGCTCTAAAGGATATAGAAGAACTAGAAGACTTAATTAACAATATGCCTACTGGCAACTTCCCAGTGTCTACTAAGCCAAAGTTTACTTGTAGCGTATCTAAAGAGGAATACTGCAAAATGGTAGAAAAGACTAAAGAGTACATCGTGGACGGCGATATATTTCAAGCGGTAATATCTAGACGTTTTGAGTGTGAATACAAGGACAGTCTAATAAATGCCTACAGAGTTTTAAGAACTACTAACCCATCACCATATATGGTATTTATGAAAACCGACGACGTTGAACTAATGTCAGCCTCCCCTGAAACACTAGTTAAGTTAGTAGACGGTACTGTTACTACTTTCCCTATTGCGGGTTCACGTCCTAGGGGTATTACCCAAAAAGAAGATTTGGAACTGGAAGATGGTCTACTTAAGGACGAAAAAGAACTTTCCGAACACAATATGCTTGTAGACCTCGGCAGAAACGATATCGGTAAAATATCTAAGATTGGTACTGTAAAGGTTACTAAGTATATGGAAGTCCTAAAGTATTCTAAGATTATGCACATATGCTCCGAGGTACAAGGACAGCTTAAACCTCAATACGATGCCTACAGCTGTGTGAACTCTATACTACCAGCGGGAACTCTTTCGGGTGCACCTAAGATTCGTGCTTGTGAGATTATAGAAGAAGTTGAAAACCTACCTAGGGGTATCTATGGCGGTGCTTTGGGATATATAGACTTTACTGGAAACTTAGATACTTGCATAGCTATTAGAATGGCTGTGAAAAAGAACGATAGAGTATACATTCAAGCGGGTGGCGGTATCGTTGCAGACAGCGTTCCCGAAATGGAATACCTTGAAAGCGAAAACAAGGCTAAGGCAGTAATCAACGCAATATTAGACGCTAGTGAGGTGAACAACTAATGATTTTAATGATTGATAACTATGATAGTTTCACATACAACTTGTACCAGTTGACGGGTTCTATAAACCCAGATATTAAAGTTGTGCGTAACGACAGCATTAATATAGACGATATTAGAAAACTAAACCCATCACATATAATAATCTCCCCTGGCCCTAAGTACCCTAGTGAGGCTGGTATCAGTGAGGACGTGGCTAGAGAGTTAAAAGGTGAATATCCTATACTAGGTATATGTTTAGGACATCAAGCTATATGTGAAGTTAATGGTGCTAATATATGCCATGCTATAAAACTTATCCATGGCAAAAAGACCCCAGTTAAACTAGACCTATCCTGTAGGCTATTTGAGGGACTCCCTGAAGTGGTAGAAGTCGCTAGATACCATTCCCTAATAGCTGAAAAGAACTCCCTACCCGATACCTTAGAAGTAATATCCGAGGATTTACAAGGGGAAATCATGGGTGTTAAAGTTAAGGGCTATGAAGTCTATGGGTTACAGTTCCATCCCGAAAGTGTTCTAACCACTTGCGGTGACACTATACTTAGAAACTTTTTAAATATTAAATTAGCATAGGATATTTTTCGTTTTTTAATATGTTAATTTATAGATACAATACTACACAGAAAGGATTTGATTATCATGATTAAAGAGGCTATTAAAAAAGTAGTAGGTGGAGAAAACCTATCTTACGAAATGGCAGAAGAAGTTATGAACGAGATTATGAGCGGTAACGCATCAGAAATCGAAATGGCTAGTTATCTAACCGCCCTAAGAATGAAAGGCGAAACTGTTGAGGAAATTACAGCTTGTGCTAACGGCATGAGAAAAGCTGGTGTACATCTACAACATGATTTCGACGTTTTAGAAATAGTTGGTACTGGTGGAGATGAGGCTTTCACTTTTAATATCTCTACAGTGTCTGGGTTTGTAATATCTGCTTGTGGTGTGCCAGTAGCTAAACACGGCAACAGAAGTGTATCCAGTAAGTGCGGTGCTGCTGACTGTCTAGAAAGCTTAGGCATTAAGCTAGATATCCCAGTAGAACAAAGCGAGGCTATACTAAAAGAAATAGGTATGTGCTTTATGTTCGCACAGAAGTATCACACATCTATGAAGTATGTAGCTCCAGTTAGAAAAAACTTAGGCATTAGAACTGTGTTCAACATACTAGGACCACTATCCAACCCTGCTAGTGCTAATATGCAACTTATGGGTGTATACAGCAAAGAACTAGTTCGCCCTATGGCTGAAGTACTATCTAAGCTAGGAGTTACTAAGGGTATGGTAGTATACGGCAATGACGGTCTAGACGAGGTTACTCTTACTACCACTACTACTGCTTGTGCTATCGATAACGGCAACTTTAAAGAGTTCACTATAGACCCTACAGAGTACGGCTTTACACTCTGCCAACCTCAAGACTTAGTAGGCGGTTCACCTGAGATTAACAAGCAGATAGCTTTAGATATCCTTAGCGGTAAAGAACAAGGTGCTAAACGTGATGTTGTACTTTTGAACTCCGCTATATGTTTAAACATTGCCGGTAAGGGTACTATCGCTGAATGTATAGAATTAGCTAAGGCTCAACTTGACAACGGCAACGCTATGAAACAACTTGAAAAGTTTGTGGAATTATCTAACAAGTAATATTAATATTTAAAATTAAGGAGAATTGGTTATGAACAGTAAAAATAAAGTAATAGGAATAATCGCTTGTGTATTGGCAGTATTAAACATATGTGCAACTGTGTACTACATCATGGATAGTCGTAAAAACCGTGGCAAGTTTAGAAACGTTCGCAACAAACTAAACAGCATTAAAGACGACCTAAACGACATTACTGAAGAACTTAACGACCTAACCAACGAACTTAATGAGGAGTATAAAAAGGAAACTCGTGGTAAGGATATCGACTCTAAGATAGAAGACGGTATTCCTAACGTCGCTGATATAGACGATACCCAAACCTTTATTGAAGACCTCGACGACGATGACGACGACGAGGAAGAACAAGAACCAAAAGAGGAAGTAGAAGAATAATCATGGCTAATATTTTGGATACCCTTGCAGAATCCACTAGAAAACGTGTGGAACTTTGCAAAAAAGTAGTATCTCCCGAAGATATGAAAGCTAAAGCTTTGGCTCTACCAAAAGCTAACTTTGAGTTTGAAAAGGCTCTAAACAAACCTAACGATATAGCTTTTATCTGTGAGGTAAAAAAAGCATCACCATCTAAAGGGGAAATCGCTAAGGACTTCCCTTATATAGACATAGCTAAGGAATATCAAGAGGTGGGTGCGGATTGTATATCCGTACTCACTGAACCTGAATACTTTAAGGGTAGCATAGACTACCTAAAGGAAATTAATGAGGTTGTAAGCACCCCCACTATCCGCAAGGATTTCACCGTTGACGAATACATGATATATGAGGCTCACACTGTAGGTGCTAAGGCTGTGCTATTGATATGCTCTATTTTGGATACGCAAACCATTAAGGAGTATATATCCATTTGCGATACCTTAGGCTTAACCGCCTTAGTAGAAGCCCACGACGAAACAGAAGTGCAATCCGCTTTGAGTGCTGGTGCTAGAGTTATCGGTGTAAACAACCGCAACTTGAAAACCTTTGAGGTAGATATTAACAACTCCATAAACCTTAGAAAACAAGTCCCTAAAGATATAGTATTCGTGGCGGAAAGCGGTATTAAAACCGCCGAGGATATCGCACAGCTTAGACAGAACGATGTAAACGCTGTACTAATCGGGGAAACTTTTATGCGTTCTCCTAACAAGAGAGAATGCTTAAACCACTTGAAAGGATTGTCTTAATATGGCTAAAGTTAAAGTGTGTGGGCTATCCCGTGTGGAAGATATACGCTATTGCAACGAACTAAAACCCGACTATATAGGCTTTATATTAGGGTTTCCCAAAAGCAAAAGAAATATCTCTTTTGAAAAGGCTAAAGAGTTAAAGTCCCACCTAGATAGCACTATACAGGCTGTGGGCGTATTCGTGAATTTGGATATAGAATCCATTGCGAAACTTTGCAACGAAAACACCATCGATATAGTACAGCTACACGGCAATGAGGACAGCTCTTACATTGAAAAGTTAAAGTCTAAGATTGATAAGCCTATAGTTAAGGCTGTAAGAGTGCAATCCGCAGAAGAAATCCTACAGGCTGACGCTCTACCTTGCGACTACCTACTACTAGATACCTATGTATCTAATATGGTTGGCGGTAGCGGTTTGGCTTTCGATTGGTCGATAATTCCGCCCACTAGTAAGCCGTTTTTCCTTGCGGGTGGACTAAATGCTCAAAACGTACGCTCTGCTATAGAAACTTGCAACCCCTACGCTGTAGACGTTAGTTCCTCTATGGAAGTGGGCAACTATAAGTCTTATGACAAGATTAAAGAGTTTATCTCTAAAGTTAGAGGTTAAACATATATACACATTTTGTGAATGAAAGGAAGATTTTTAAATGTCAAATCCAAAGAGTAGATTTGGTATACATGGCGGTCAATACGTTCCCGAAACGTTAATGAATGCCATTAACGAACTTGAAGAAGCTTACAACAAGTACAAGGATGACCCTCAGTTTAATGCAGAGTTGACAGACCTACTAAACAACTATGCAGGTAGACCATCTTTGTTATACTATGCCGAAAATATGACTAAAGACCTCGGTGGTGCTAAGATATATCTAAAGCGTGAAGATTTAAACCATACAGGTTCACACAAGTTGAACAACGTTCTAGGTCAAGCACTACTTGCTAAAAAGATGGGCAAAACTAGACTTATCGCTGAAACTGGTGCGGGTCAACACGGTGTGGCTACAGCTACAGTAGCAGCATTACTAGGTATGGAATGCGAAATCTTTATGGGTATTGAAGATACTAAACGTCAAGCCCTAAACGTATACAGAATGAAACTTCTAGGTGCTAAAGTAAACGCTATCGAAAGTGGTACTGGTACTCTTAAGGATGCCGTAAACGCCGCTATGCGTGAATGGACTAACCGTGTAG
>CAYXNU010000117.1:0-5744 GCA_964466485.1 uncultured Ruminococcus sp. | reverse complement strand
ATAGGGTTATCCGTATGGCTGAAATTTCCGATATGGCAAAGGCTCTCGTTTTGGATGTGCTATCCAGTGTGGCTATTGAGAACGTTTGCAATCAAGTAGACGGTATCATTAAAGAGGAGTATCCACAGTACTATCAAACGTGGAGGTTTTCTGCGGGTTACGGGGACTTCCCTATAGACGTACAAAGGGACTTCTTAAACGCTCTAAATGCCCCTAAAAGGATAGGTCTATGCGTTACCGATACCAACATAATGACCCCTAGAAAGTCTGTTACGGCGGTTATGGGTCTATCTACTGTACCTATAGAAAAGAAACGTTTAGGGTGTGCATCTTGTAACATGAGAGAAGTCTGTCAGTATAGGGCAAAAAACCTAAAATGCACAGGCTAGTCTATAAAAAATATATTGAAAAAAATAATCTTTTCATGGTATAATATCTAGGTGAAAAGAGATTTTTTCAATACATAGCAAAGGAATGTTTTTATGAATTTTAGAGAGTTATTAAAATCAAATAGATTAGTATTCTTAGATGGCGGTATGGGTACTATGCTACAAGCTAACGGCTTAAAAGTAGGTGCTATCCCTGAGGAGTTAAACGTAACCAACCCCCAACTAATAGAACGTATCCATAGGGAGTATATACAGTCGGGAGCAAATGTAATCTATGCGAATACATTTTCTGCTAATGGCTATAAGCTATCTAAGAGCGAGTACTCCGTACAAGAGATAGTATCTAAGGGTATAGAGATAGCAAAGTCAGCTACTAAAGGCACTGAAACCCTAGTAGCCTTAGATATAGGCCCTATAGGAAAGTTAATAGAGCCTACTGGTACTATGACCTTTGAGGAAAGCTATGAAATCTATAAAGAGATGATTACTGCGGGTAGTCAAGCTGACTTGATAGTATTTGAAACTATGACAGACCTATATGAACTAAAGTCGGCGGTGCTATGTGCTAAAGAAAATTCTGACTTGCCTATCATGTGTACCATGACCTTTGAGGAGAACGGCAGAACCTTTACAGGATGTTCAATATCGGCTATGGCTCTAACCTTAGAGGGGCTAGGCGTGGACGCTATAGGAGTAAACTGTTCTTTAGGCCCTAAGGAACTTCTACCTATCATAGAAGAACTATCTAAGTGGACTAACCTACCTATGGTTATAAAAGCTAACGCTGGACTCCCTAACCCAGTAACTAACGAGTACGATATCACACCAGAAGACTTTACTACCTACATGGTACAACACGCAGACTTAGGAGTTAAAGTCTTAGGGGGCTGTTGCGGTACAAATCCCGAATACATTAACACTATGGTTAATGCCCTAAAAGATAGAGAATACCACAGAGAAATAGTACAAGTACCATGTGCAGTGTGTTCATACTCCGAAACTGTAGAGATTAACCAACCTAGGGTTATAGGCGAAAGAATTAACCCTACTGGTAAGAAACTCTTTAAACAAGCCCTAATAGACCACAACATAGACTACATACTAAATCAAGCCTTAGAACAAACTTCTGCGGGTGCGGATATCCTAGACGTAAACGTGGGACTCCCTGACATAGACGAAAAGGCTATGATGGTTGAAACTGTTAAGGCTCTACAAAGTATCACAGATGTGCCACTACAACTAGATAGCACTATCCCTGAGGTTTTAGAGAGTGCTTTAAGAGTATACAACGGCAAACCTATAGTAAACTCCGTAAACGGCGAAGAAGACAGCCTAAACAACATTTTGCCACTAGTTAAAAAGTATGGTGCTTGTGTAGTCGGTTTAACTTTGGATAGCGGTGGTATCCCAAAGACTGCCGAGGGTAGGTTTAACATCGCTAAGAAGATTATGGATAGGGCTGTAGCTATGGGCATCCCTAAAGAGAACGTCTTTATAGATTGCTTAACCTTAACGGCATCAGCGGAGCAAAAAGGTGTATTAGAAACGCTAAAGGCTCTATATAGGGTTAAACATGAGTTAGGCTTAAGGACGGTTTTAGGAGTATCGAACATATCTTTTGGTTTGCCAAACCGTGAATTGATTAACTGTAACTTCCTAACTATGGCACTTACTAACGGCTTAGATTTGCCTATCATGAACCCAAACATTGCTAGTATGATGGGTGCTGTTAGAGCCTACAAAGTCCTAAACAACATAGATGAAAACTCCACGGACTACATTACTGCGTACGCTAACGTGGTAACTAAGACTACTATCACTACAAAGTCCGAGGGCGGTAATGATACTTCTAAAACTTCCAGTGGTAACGATATTTTCCACGCTATAGAAAACGGTCTAAAGAACGAGGCTAGAAAGTGTACAGAAGTTCTATTAGAAACTAAAGAGCCTATGGAAATTATCAACGATATGCTAATACCCGCCCTTGACAAAGTAGGTGCAGAGTTTGAAAAAGGTAAGATATTCCTACCACAGTTGATACTATCCGCAGGAGCATCGCAGTCCGCTTTTGATGTTATCAAAGAGTATATGGTTAAAAATAACTCCGCACCAGTTAGCAAAGGTAAGATAGTCCTAGCTACAGTACACGGAGATATTCACGATATAGGAAAGAACATAGTTAAAGTATTACTAGAAAACTATGGCTATGATGTCATAGACCTAGGCAAAGACGTTCCAGAAGAAACCGTGCTAAATGCTGTAAAAGAGCATAACGTAAAACTCTGTGGACTATCCGCCCTAATGACTACTACTCTAGGTGCTATGGAAAATACTATCAAGCTAATTAGAGCCGAAAACCTCGACTGCAAAGTGGTAGTCGGTGGAGCAGTATTAACCCCCGAATATGCCGAAAAGATTGGTGCAGACTTCTACGCTAAGGATGCTAAAGAAACTGTCGACGTTGCTAAAAAGATTATAGGATAGGATTATAATACTATGTACAAGAAAGCATTAGTAGTCATATTGGTTATGTGCCTTTGGGTTGGCATGGGTATAACAGATTATTCTAGAGTCAATGAGCAGAAATATCCCATATTCTGTATACAAAGCAAAAGTAAAGACTATCATTATGTAGGTTTGGGCTATTCATATGATATTGTTGTTCACCCACTTACAGGAAAGTTAGAATATGAGATGTATATATTTGGTGAGGCTCTTTATAGCAATATGACTGATTAGAATTAGAGAGGATTGTTAATATTATGAGATTAGATAAGTATTTAAAGGTTACTAGGTTAATTAAGAGAAGAACTATCGCAAATGAGGCTTGTGATGCTGAAAAAGTATCCGTAAATGGCAAGATAGCTCGTGCTTCCTATGACGTTAAAGTGGGAGATATTATTGAAATCAACATGGGACAGAAACCCCTAAAGGTTAAGGTTCTATGCGTAACTGAATACGTTACCAAACAGAGTGCCTCCGAAAACTATGAGGTACTACAGTAAGAATATTAAATAGTTTTTTTCATGGAACGGCGATTCGTCGTTCCGTTGTTTTAAGCATTAATGGAAAGGATAAATGTTATGTATTACAACATTTTCGATACACACTCGCACTATACAGATAATGCCTTTAAAGATGATGCTCTAACCCTGTTAGATGATATCCATAACAACAAAGGTGTTAGGAATGTTATGTGTGCTACTGTGGACGTTCAAGATAGCTTAGACTCTTTAAGCTTAGCTAAGCAAAGGGATTATATATACTGTTCTGCGGGGATACACCCCGAAAATTTGGATAATCTTTCAAGCGACTACCTACAGCTTATAGAAAGTTTAGTTAAGGAAAACCCTAGCAAGGTTAAGGCTATCGGGGAGATAGGTCTAGACTACCACTATGAGGGCTACAATGCCGAACTCCAAAAGAGGGTGTTTTCCGAACAGTTGGCACTTGCTAAGAGTTTAAACCTCCCAGTGATAGTACATTCACGCAACGCCTGTGAGGATACCTTAAAAATCCTAGAGGATTACAAGGGTGTTAGAGGGGTTATGCACTGCTATAGCTACTCCCACGAAACCGCCAAAGAGGTTTTAAAGTTGGGATACCATATAAGTTTTACTGGTGTGATTACCTTTAAGAACTCCAAAAAGGCTATAAAGTCCCTAGAGGTTGTACCTATGGACAGGCTTATGCTCGAAACAGACTGCCCATATATGTCCCCAGAGCCTTTCCGTGGACAGCGTTGCGACTCCTCTATGATATATCGCATGGCTGAAAAGGTAGCAGAGGTTAAAGGTTTAGAACCTCAACAGGTTTTGGATATCACATTCCAAAACGCTATGGAGTTCTTTAACATTATATAAATTCGATAAACTCTGTAGGGAACGGCGATTTGCCATTCCGAAATGCAATAGTATTTAACATAGGAGGAATTTTAACAATGCCTAGATTTTTTACGAACGTGACAGATGAAAACCATATCATAATAGAGGGCGATGACGCTAGACATATAGGTCGCTCTTTAAGGATGAAGATAGGCGATAACATTACCGTTACTTGTAAGGGTACAGACTACCACTGCACCATAGCTACAATAAGCGACAGCGTAGTAACCCTAAACCTCGTGGAGAAACACATCTGTGAGAGTGAACCGTCCATTAGGTTGGTGCTATTTCAGGCTATACCTAAGGGCGACAAGTTTGAAACCATATTGCAAAAGGCTATAGAGTTGGGTGCTAGTGAGATAGTTCCGGTGCTTACTCGTAGGTGTGTGTCTAGACCGACTGAAAAGGATTTCACTAAAAAGTTGAAACGCTATGAAAAGATTTCCGAAAGTGCCGCTAAACAGTCAGGGAGAGGTATAATCCCTAAAGTGCATAGTATGGTAACCCTTGACAAAGCTATAGAACTCATGCAGTGCAACGACTTGAACTATATACTCTACGAAAACGGCGGAGAACGTTTCTCGGCGGAACGCCTAAAAGATGTGCATTCCGTGGGGGTGTTTATAGGTAGTGAGGGCGGTTTCGATTCCGAAGAAGTACTAAAAGTAACTCAAAATGGCGGTGTCCCTATATGGCTAGGTGAACGCATTCTTAGGTGCGAAACTGCCCCACTCTCGGCAATAACCATAATAATGCACCTCACTGGGAATATGTAGGAATACCTTGCACGATACAAAAATACATGACAAAAACTTTCAAATATCGGATGTTTGAAAGTTTCGTGCTTTTTTTCAGCCCTTTTTGTGCAAATAGCCTACCAAAAATGTATTTGTGCATTTTGACTACCTACCATGCAAAAATATTGGGTTTTAAAATTTTATACTGCTAAACTATGGTATATTTTTATAGCAAATTCGTTAATATTACAAAAATATGCTATGGATATCTGTGCAAAATGGACAACTTTAACAACCACTCTTTATTTAAACCACACATCTACAAGGTTTGTCTATTTTTGGGGTGGGCTGTATTTTAAATGTTACTTTTTGTGCAAGTTGTCCAAAAAATAATACCGAAAACGTTTCAAGAAAACACTTTATTAGAGCATTAGCCAAACTTTTTTTTTACCTATTGACTTTTTTTGCTTTTGCTGTTATAATACTAAACATAGAGAACAACATACCGAGGCTTACCGCTAAGGTATAACCCGATGTCCTTGTGCGGAATTTAGAGGACGTCGTGAAAATTATCATATAACTTTTTAGGAGGAATTTTTTATGAAAAAGTTTAAAGGTTTCACACTTGTTGAGCTTATAGTAGTTATCGCTATCATCGGCGTACTTGCTGCTATCCTTGTACCTAACATGATGGGTTACATATCCAAATCTAAGCTTTCTTCTGCTAATACTGC
>CAYXNU010000116.1:4046-5756 GCA_964466485.1 uncultured Ruminococcus sp. | reverse complement strand
AAAAGTACATCGATAGCGGTTTACTAGACCCTAAGATGTTAGCTACTGACGCTAATGCTTTAATCTATCAAGTACCAGGTGGTATGCTATCTAACTTGCTATCACAACTAAAACAAGCTGGTAAAGAAGACCTACTTACAGAAGTTCTACAAGAAGTTCCTAGAGTACGTCACGATGCAGGTGAACCTCCACTAGTTACTCCATCTTCACAGATTGTAGGTACTCAAGCAGTATTTAACGTTCTAACTGGTGAAAGATATAAGACAGTTACTAAGGAGTTTAAGGGTATCGTTCGTGGTGAGTATGGTAAGACTCCAGTGCCTATAGACCCTGAATTTAGAAAGAAGATTATAGGCGATGCTGAACCTATCGATTGCCGTCCAGCTGATTTATTAAAGCCAGAACTTGACAAACTCCGTGAGGAATGTGCAGAATGGATAGAACAAGAAGAAGACGTTCTAAGCTATGCTCAATTCGGTCAAGTAGCTGTTAAGTTCTTTGAAAAGAGAAGAAATGCTAAGTACGGTATAGATGGCAAACACGGTGACGCTGAAAAGCAAGTTCATCCAGTTTAATCCCTATATTTATCTATTTAGAATTCGTTTGGGCAGATGTTGTATCTGCCCATTTACATAATAGTTTATTTTAAAGTGTGTAGGGGCGTAGTTCCGTACACAGGATTATTTTAATTTTTTTTAAAGATTGGAAGTGATTTTAATGCCTATTAGAATACCCAAAAATTTACCCGCCTATGAAACTCTATCTAATGAGAACATTTTCATAATGTCGGATACTAGGGCAGATACACAGGATATTAGAACCTTAAAGATTATTATTTTAAACTTAATGCCTAAAAAGATTGAAACCGAAACTCAAATTATGAGATTGCTTAGCAATACTCCATTGCAAGTGGATGTTGAACTAATGCACGTTAAATCGCATAGAGCTAAAAACACTTCCGAAAACCATTTAAGCAGTTTTTACAGAACTTTTGACGAAGTTAAAAACAACCATTATGATGGTCTTATAATTACGGGTGCTCCAGTAGAACACCTAGAATTTGAAGATGTGGACTATTGGCAAGAACTTTGCGAAATTATGGAGTGGTCTAAAACTAATGTGTTTTCTACTATGCATATATGTTGGGGGGCTTGTGCTGGGCTATATTACCACTTTGGAATACCTAAGTATCCCCTAAAAGATAAGATGTTTGGCATATTCTCACACAACATTGAAAGAGTGAACTCACAACTTTTAAAGGGTTTTGATGAGGGCTTTCTTGCTCCACATTCTAGGCACACAGAAGTTAAACGTGAAGATATTTTAAAAAATCCTAACTTAGAAATTTTAGCCTCCTCTGACATTGCAGGGGTACACATTGTTGCCAACAGAAACGGCAGACAATACTTCGTTATGGGGCATAGCGAATACGATAGAAATACCCTCGCTGATGAGTACTTCCGTGATGTGAAAAAAGGCTTAGATATTAAAGTGCCTTACAACTACTTCCCTAATGATGACCCCTCGAAAGTGCCTGTCTTTAAATGGCGTTGCCATGCAAACTTAATGTATTCAAATTGGTTGAACTACTGTGTATATCAAAGGACACCCTTTAATTTAGATGACTTGAAATAGTTGAAATTTTATTGTAAATGTTAGCATAAGAAAGGTGGTATATTATGGACTTTGAACCTAATTCAAACCCTAACC
>CAYXNU010000116.1:0-3946 GCA_964466485.1 uncultured Ruminococcus sp. | reverse complement strand
AACCCTAGCCCAAATGCCTATGATACCTACAGCACCGAACCTATCAAGGGCAGTAAGAGCATGGCTACAACGTCTATGGTGTTTGGTATTTTGGCTTTGGTTACTTGTATATGTTTTTGCACTTCTATACCTTTTGGAATAGTTTCTATTATATTAGCAGTAATAGTATTAGTTAGAAAAAAGAACGGAAAACCATTTGCTATTACTGGTATAATAACTTCTGCAATAGGTATATTAGTTAGCTTAGTAGCTTTGCTTTTAACTATGCCTTATGTGGAAGATATGCAAGAGTTCGCACAGAATGCCGACCAGTACGTTGAAGAATATCAAGAAGATGGCACAATACCTCAAGTTATTTTGGATATTTGCAACAACGATGAGGAAGCTGCGGAACAGTTTATGGATGGCTTTGTAAGTAGCTACAACTCATCTTCTCAAGAGTAGTAATGTTTAATATTGTAGGGAACGACGATACGTCGTTCCGTTTTTTTTATTTTAATATCAAACTGTAAAATATTAGATATTTCCCGTGGCTGAATGTTATTATATTTTTATACCAATAATTAAAGTATTCAAAGTAATATGAGGTATAAAAATATGGCATATAATAAAGTAGTAATATCGGGGATTAGTACATCCTCGCTAGTGGTTTTAAAAGAAGATGAAAAGATGGCTCTACTAAGAGAGTATAAGTCTACTGGCAGTAAAACCGCTAAGGATAAACTTATCAATGGGAATTTAAGGCTAGTGTTATCAGTTATCCAAAAGTTTACTGGGCGTGGTGAAGATGTAGACGATTTATTTCAAATAGGGGTTGTTGGCTTGATTAAAGCTATTAACAATTTCGATTTATCTAAAGAGGTTAAGTTTTCCACCTACTGCGTACCAATGATTAGTGGTGAACTCCGTAGGCATTTGCGTGACTACAACCATATTAAGGTTAGCCGTTCTATGCGTGATTTGGCTTATAAATCCATACAGGCTAAAGAACTCTTAACTAACACGCTACACCGTGAACCCACCATTGAAGAAGTTTGCAAGGAAGTAGGTGCGGAAAAGTATGAGGTTGTAACCGCTCTTGAAAGCATTTGCGAACCAGTATCCCTATATGAGCCGATATTCTCAGACAACGGCGACACCCTTTACGTTATAGACCAGCTAGGGGATAATCAAAATGCTAACACATGGATAGACAACATAGCCATTAGGGAGGCTGTAGACGCTTTAAACACCCGTGAGAAAAAGATTCTTGACTTGAGATTCTATCAAGGGAAAACTCAAATAGAAGTAGCTAACGAAATAGGTATATCTCAAGCACAAGTTTCTAGGTTGGAAAAGAGTGCCTTAAATACTATTAAATCCGCTATGTAAAAAAACGCAAATTCGATGGATTGAAACTTTGTAGGGAACGCCCAATGGGCGTTCCCTACACGATATTTCTAAGTACAAAGTATACCAAAAATAGCACTAGTGGGATGTATACCCACTTGTCATTTTTGGGCAACACTGTAATGTTTTTGTGTAGCATTACTTTTAGAAATAGCCTACAGTATAGAACAATAGATATCAAAGTCATCAAAGGGACGAATGCGTTATACTTTAGGCTATCCAAAATGTTGCCCCTTAATAGGGCATAGAAACTCCTAGTACCGCCACATCCGGGGCAAAGTAATCCAGTGGAGAGGTTAAACCAACATGGTAAAAACTTATTTGCAATTAAGCCCTTGTATGTTTTAGCTATGCACTTTAAAACCACTATGGATATTAAAGGCAATGCACACACTAATATCTTTTTTACTTTCATATATTTAGACATCCTTAGTTTTAATATAGTCCCATACCTACACAGTTATTTTAGGTAGACAGCAACATTTCCATAAATTCGTCAGTGGAGTATTTAGCACTTCTGTTGTATCGGTTTAAGCCGAATAGACAGTCTAAGTCTTTAGTTATGTAGTTAGGTTTTTCGTAGCAGTTTAGAGTTGCTTTAAACCCTAGACTTTTTAAAATCTCAGTGCTTTCTTTACTGGTGTACCCAAACGGATACGCAAACACTATAGGGGATGTTCCTAAGTTGCTAGTGAACTCTTTTTGAAGTTTGCCTACATCGCTAGTAAGAACGTTGGTATACTCCTCAATGGATTCGTAAGGCAGTTTAGAACAACCGTTTCTAGTGGCATTATCATGCATATTGTAAGTATGGTTACCTAGTTCTATAACGTTAGAATCTAGCATAGTTTTAATGTCATCCCATGTGCAATAGGAGTACTCTGCAACGTGGGGGTCATTAGGGGCAGTAACGTCTGTAAACTCCCCAACAAAGGATATTATAGCACTATAGCCATACTTTTTCAATAGCGGTACTAGATAGCAGTAGTTATTATAGAATCCGTCGTCTGCGGTAATCATTACAGGTTTGTCGGGCAGTGGAGAATCGTTAGTTATGTAGTCTACTAAGTTTTGAATAGTAACGGTTTGGTAGCCGTTGTCTTTTAGGTATTTTAAGTCATCGTCTACAGTTTGCGGGGTTACAGTGTAGTCGTTGCTGACGGCTGAGTTATCCACAATGCTATGATACATTACTATAGGTAAAAATATCCCATTAGTTTCTTGTTCCTGCCCCGATATGGATAGCCCTACATTGCAACCTACTATTGCTATTGCGATTACTAAAATGCCCACTATAAAATGTTTAAATCTAAAACAACCATACATATATACCACCACTTTTTAGTTTTTAAATATATTAATTATATATGTATGTGCAGTGGAAATAATTCTAAAAATAAACCCTTGCGAATATACTTTAGTAAGTCTAGTAGTTGGAGGGATTCACTTTGGATAATATAAAAAAGTTTAAGAGCATTTTAATATCTATGGGAATAATAATAAGTTCACCATTTATAGCGTCTGTAGTGTTGAAAGTAGTGCCTAGTATATCGGTTACAGCTAACAAGTTAGCTAACACCACAGTGGGCGAACCTATAGCAGATATAACCATAGAAAGTCTAAACGACACTCAAGATGATGACACTTCCGAAAGTGTTCCCACTAGTTGGGATGACGGTATACTATCCGATGGCTTAGGGTGGGAATACTCTCTAAACAGTGACGATTCTACCTTTGATTTCTTTGACGAAAAGTTTAATGCTACTGCTGGGGATAAGCCTTATCCTGATTTGGAAACACTTACCAACCACAGCGGTGACGTACTACAAATGACTTTTAATGAATACTCTGGGGAGCAATATTTAAGTTTGAGCAGTGGTGCTTTAGTCAAGAACGTAACAAGCGTAAATAACAGCAAACTATCTGCGGAAAGCAACCTACTACCCGATTTCAACATAGAACTAAATTCCAGTGAGCCACAAGTATTGATTATGCATACTCATACTACCGAAAGCTTTGAACCCTTTGAACGCACTTACTATGACGATTCATTTAGCTATCGTACTACTGACAATTCCAAAAACGTGGTAATGGTTGGCGACGCTATAACCAAAGAACTCGAAAGTGCAGGGATAAACACTCTACACGATACCACAGTTCATGACTACCCCTCTTATACGGGGTCATATGAACGTAGTGCCGTTACCGTCCAAAATATTCTAGAGGAGTATCCTAGCATTAAGGTAGTAATAGATGTACATAGGGATGCACTCTCCCGTGATGGAAACTTACTACAGCCCACCGTGGAAGTGGATGGCAAAAAATCCGCACAGGTTATGATAATATCTGGGTGCGACGACGGTACTATGAATATGCCTAACTATATGAAAAACTTTAGGTTGGCTAGTCTTATACAGAACCAACTATATTCAAACTATGGCGACTTAGCTAGACCAATACTTTTTGACTACCGAAAGTATAATCAAGATTTAACTACAGGTAGTCTTTTAGTGGAAGTTGGTAGTCACGGAAACACCTTAGAACAGGTACAGTATGC
>CAYXNU010000115.1:0-5775 GCA_964466485.1 uncultured Ruminococcus sp. | reverse complement strand
TATTAATCTTCATCTTCAAAACGTACAGTAATAGCGTTAGCGTGAGCAGTTAGTCCCTCACGGTTTGCGATAAGTACTATATCGTCCTTAGCCTCTCTAAGAGCATCTCTAGTGTAGTATGTGTAGCTAGAACGCTTGTAGAAGTCCTTAACGCTTAAAGGTGAGAAGAATCTAGCAGTACCACTAGTAGGCAATACATGGTTTGGACCTGCATAGTAATCTCCTAAAGGTTCGGAGGCGTACTGTCCTAGGAATACAGAACCTGCATTGTCTAGTTTGCCTATGTACTCTAGAGGGTTTTCCATTAATACTTCTAGGTGTTCGGGAGCGATTAGGTTAGCTAACTCTATAGCCTTTTCGTTGCTATCACAGATTAGAGCAACACCATAGTTTTCAATAGAAGTTGCGATAATCTCTTTTCTAGATAGGTATTCCATTTGGCGTGAAATTTCAGCGTCAACCTTGTCTACAAGGGATTCACTAGTAGTAACTAGTATAGCAGATGCCATCTTGTCGTGTTCAGCTTGTGACATTAAATCAGCAGCTACATACTTTGGAGTAGCAGTATCGTCTGCCATGACTAGTATCTCACTAGGACCAGCAATCATATCTATGTCAACTTGACCGTATAGAAGTTTCTTAGCAGTAGCTACGAATATATTTCCAGGGCCAACTATCTTGTCTACTCTTGGAATAGATTCAGTACCGTAAGCAAGTCCCGCAATAGCTTGAGCTCCACCACACATGAATACTCTATCTACACCACATAAAGCACTAGCTACTAAAATATCCTTGTTAGGAGTGCCATCCTTTAGAGGAGGTGTAACCATGATAATCTCTTTAACACCAGCAATCTTTGCAGGAACAGCGTTCATTAGCACACTAGATGGATATGCAGCAGTACCCCCTGGAACGTACAAGCCAACTCTTTCTAGCCCCCTAATTCTCTGCCCTAAAATTACACCGTTCTCTTTAGGGTTGATAAAACTTTGTTCTTTCTGTCTTTCGTGAAAATCTCTAATGTTTTCTATAGCGTTCAATAAAGCGTTTACAAAATTTTGGTCAGCCTCTGTAAGAGCATCATTAATAACTTCACGAGGAACTTCATAGTATTGTGGGAGTTTGCCATCAAACTTTAAAGTGTAGTTGTTTATAGCAGTATCTCCATTTACACGAACATCCTCAATAATATCAGTAACGATGTCTGTAATCTTCTTATCAGTTTCGCCAGTACGTTGTTGTAGTTGTTTCATAAAGTCGTACTCAGCGACACCATCAGCATATATTCTCTTTAACATTTTACATTATCCTTTCAATTTAATTAAATAGTCAACTTTCCAGTGACACTAAAGTTCCGTTGGTTTCTTCTGCTACTGTGTCACCGACTTTGAACTTTTCTTGTTCCATTCTGTTTTTAGTGACTGTGTACTGTTTTTCCGAGCCATCTTGTTGGGTTGCATAGATAACCATATCAGTAGAGTTTTCAACGGATTCAATTTTGGCAACGGTCATAGCTTTTTTGGATAGTCTTTCGTCTTTAGCACTGCCAATAGCTAACCCTAAACTTAAACCTATAGCCATCCCGAAACACATTCCTATAGCTATGTTGATATTAAATACCAAAGTACTTAATAACATTCCTATTCCTACACCAAAACACATACCTAATGACATATACATAGTAGTGTATCTGTTACTTTTTTTCATAATAAGACTCCTATAAAAGTTTATGTTTCCACTTGCCGAAAGCTACTAGTTGTTGTGCTGTGTTGTGTTCTCCTATAGATTTTTCCATCCAAACCATGTCGTACCATGTATTAAACTTATAGCCACTGTTATGAAAAGTACCCACTAAAGAAAATCCCATACTTTCATGGAAGTATACACTATCGTTTGTGAGGTGTGTATCCTCTTTAGGGGTAACTGCTATACAAGCGTTCATGTTTAGGATTCCCATACCGTTAAGAAGTTCCTCTAGTGCTTGATATAGAGCCTTACCAGTTCCCATTCTGTGGAAACCATCTTTAACATATACAGTAGTTTCCACAGACCAATCATAGGCACACCTATCTTTAAAAGTGTTAGCGTATGCATAACCCATAATAGTACCATCTTCCGTGACAGCCTTTATATATGGATACTTTTTAGAAATGTTGTATATTCTATCTTTAAAATCTTCTATAGAGGGTACATCGTACTCAAAAGATATAGCTGTGTTCTTAACATAGTATGCATATATGTTGAGTAACTCCTCAGCATCTCCAATAGATACGGATTCTATTTTCATGTGTTACCACTCCATAGTTTAAAGCTTACTTTCAATGAGTTCTATTAGGTTTTCAATCTCCTCTTGACGTAACTTCAAAGATACAGTATTAGCAATCAACCTTGCTGATATAGGTGCTACATCTTCAAACACTTCAAGACCGTTTTCCTTTAGGGTAGTGCCAGTTTCTACAATATCCACGATACCGTTAGCTAAATCTAGTAGTGGTGCAAGTTCTACAGAACCCTCAATCTTAACGATATCCACGTCCATGCCTTTGCCCTCAAAGAAGTTTCTAGTAACGTTAGGATACTTAGTAGCGATAGTCTTAACACCAAAACCCTCATAGAAGTCGTCGCCTTTTTTACCCGCAAGAGCGAACTTGCAACGTCCAAAGCCTAGGTCTACTAGTTCATAGAATCTGCCGTTGCTTTCCATAATGGTATCTTTGCCCACTACACCTAAATCACAAACGCCTCTATCCACATATGTGATAACGTCCATAGCCTTAGCAAGTACTACCTCAAGGTTAGCGTCTGGGATTGGGAGTATTAACTTTCTACCCTTTTCACGGACTGCTGTGCAATCGAAACCGAGTTTTTCGAGTAATCCTATAGTATCTTTTTCAAGTCTGCCCTTAGTAAGAGCTATTCTTAATGGTTTAGACATAACTATTCAACCTCCGTAACGTTTTCATCAATAATCATAATCTTAGGAATCTTCTTTTCAAGAGCGTACTCTCTAACGCTTTCTATATCGTCTGTGAAAGAGTTTTCAACGTTGAGTCCCTCTTGACGCATCTTTTGAGCCACTTGCATAGCTTTCATTTCAAAACCGTTCTTAGCAAATATTATAACGTCTACTGTATTGCTAGAAACTTTTTTCTTCTTAGCAACCATTTGAGATACTGCATCTACATTGATAGCAAAACCAGTAGCAGGAACGTCATAGCCAAACTCTGCAATAAGTCTATCGTATCTACCACCCGATAGCACTTCGTCACCGCAACCCTCAACGTAACCCTTAATGATAATACCTGTATAGTAGTCTGCACGGTTTACCATACCTAAGTCTATGTTAATCTTAGCGTTTGGATATAATGACTTTACGTTCTCATATACAGCCTTTAAGTCTTTAAGATACATATCTATCTTCTTATTAGTGAATAGGTTAGAAGCCTTGTCTAATACCTCTACGTTGCCGAACAACCTAGGTAGTTTCTTTAGGGATTTAATAACCTTGTTATCCCCGATAGCATCTAGTGTATCATTTAGTGCGGGATAGTTTTTCTGTTCTATTAAGCAACGGATATTTTCTTTCATATCTTCCGATACATCTAAGTTAGATACCAACTCTTTAAAGATACCGCTGTCGCCTAGTTCAAGGGAGTAGTTTCCGTCACTGCAAACGTCAAGAACGTCTATAGCCATGCCTATAACTTCAAGGTCTGCCATTTCGGATTGTGAACCTATCAACTCAATACCGGATTGTACTATTTGGTCACTTCTACCCCTAAGCTGTGGGCTTATGTTGTATACGCACTGGTTGTAGAATAGTCTAAGTGGTAGTATAGCATCTTTAAGTCTAGTAGCTACTACTCTAGCTATAGGCATAGTGTTATCGGGGCGTAATACTAAGAGTCTGCCTTTGCTGTCTACAAGTTTGTACATACTTTCTTGTGGGAAGTGCCTAGAGTTTAGATTAAACACGTCAAAGAACTCTAAAGCTGGGGTAACTATTTCGGTATAGCCACGTTGTTTAAAAATCTTGTGAATCTTATCTTCCACGTTACGTCTAGCAAGACACTCATTGAATAGAAGGTCTTTTGTACCCTCTGGAGTGATAGTATCATAATTTTTCATTATAAAATATTCCTTTCTGTATTGGTATACACACAATCAAATTAACGCTTTAGTGTGCTAACATGATACTATGATAGCACACTATTACAAAAAAGTCAAGTTAAAATAGGCTTAACTGATCCTCTTTAGGGATATTCCCCAAAGCCCCTAAACTATCAAGGGTTTCTATTGTAGATTTCGTCACACCACCACGTCTTTGCAACTCCTCAATGGATATGAAATCTCCTTGATGTACGGCATTGTATAAGCCCTCTGCAACGTTTCCGCCTATACCACTAATAGCCGAAAACGGTATCCTAATCTTTCCGTCCTCAATGATATACTTATTGTAATGTGACTTCATTAAGTCCACTGGTAGGAACTCAATACCACGAGCCATCATTTCGTTTACTTGCATTAACATTTCCATACAGCCACTTTCTTTAGCGGTTTTGTTGTTGTTATTTATGAGTTCTTCCAACTTCTTCTTAATGTATTCGTGTCCATGCATAACTATTTCGGCGTCCAAATCTTCTCCACGAACCGTAAACATAGTAGCATAGAATTCTTTAGGGTAGTATATTTTGTACCAGCCCAACTTAACCGCTGATATTACATAGGCAGCCGCATGAGCCTTAGGGAACATATACTTTATCTTTAAACAGCTATCTATGTACCATTGTGGTACGTTGTGGTCTAGCATAGTCTTTTTCATTTCGTCGGTTAGTAGTTTTGGAGCGTTACCCTTACGAGTAATCTCCATAATCTTAAAAGATAGGTTAGGGTCTACACCGTGGTATATTAGGTAAGTCATAATGCTGTCACGAGTACCTATAACCTCACTAATGGTACAGATACCCTCTTTAATCAAATCTTGAGCGTTGCCCAACCAAACGTCTGTACCATGTGAAAGTCCTGAAATCTGCAATAGGTCACTAAAGTTTTTAGGTTGAGCATCTATAAGCATTTGACGTACAAAAGCAGTACCCATTTCAGGGAGTGCTAAAGTTCCAGTTTGCACACCAAAAATATCCTCAGGGGTAATGCCTAAAGGCTCTGTAGATGTAAACAACTTATACACTTGTTCGTCACTGGTAGGAACGTCTTTAATCTTAACGCCTGTCATATCCTCTAGGTGTTTGTATAGTGTAGGCACATCGTGTCCGAGTTCGTCAAGCTTTAGTATAGTATCGTGTAGCGAATGGAAATCAAAGTGGGTAGTAATAACTTCTGAATTGTTATCATCTGCGGGGTGCTGTACTGGTGTAAAGTCGTAAACATCGTACCCCGATGGTACTACTACCATTCCCCCAGGGTGTTGTCCAGTAGTTCTTTTAACACCAGTACAACCCTTAGCGAACCTATTCATTTCAGCATCACAAGGCGAAATGTGATTATCTTCCATGTAGCCTTTAACGTAACCGTAAGCGGTCTTTTCGGCTACTGTGGATACTGTACCCGCCTTAAACACATGGTCTTTACCGAAAAGTTCTTCAGTGTACCTGTGTGCCGAAGATTGATACTCTCCTGAAAAGTTTAAGTCTATATCGGGGGCTTTGTCGCCGTTGAACCCTAGGAACGTTTCAAAAGGTATATCGTGACCGTCACGGTAATAAGGTGTTCCACACTTAGGGCAGTTTTTAGGTGGCAAGTCAAAACCCGAACCCA
>CAYXNU010000114.1:0-5944 GCA_964466485.1 uncultured Ruminococcus sp. | reverse complement strand
ATTTTCCAGTCTAGCGTTACCATTTGAAGTTAGTGCAGAAAACACTTTACAGGTGGGCGACGTAAACATAGATGGAACAGTTAATGTTATAGACGTTCTCTTGTTAAAGAAGTATGTTCTAGGGGTGTATGATATTTCTAGTCTACCAGTCTTTGAACTTAAAGAGGACGACAGTTCAAGTACTAGCACTAGCACTACAAATGACGAATTAGAACTACTTAAAGATACTAGTTTACCATCTAGTATATACTATCCAGAACAAGAACTTTATTATGACTATGTATCCAAACAGATTGCGGACATCAATAGCGACGGACACTTAGAAATGGCAGTTAAGTACACCAACACCGACGACGAACTATTTTCGTACCAAATACACACAGTATGGAGATTCTATACTGTAGATGATTACGGAAACGTTAGTGTGTGTGATAACTTCGTTGCCCTAGGCGGAAGCTATCCTACAGCGGGTACATGGTATGATAAATCTACTGGAGAGTACAGGTTTGTTAAGTACCAATGGAAGATGGGTAGTTATGTATGCGTTTTAGATTTTGACTCTGGAGATTTTTATGATAAGGTAGGTTCTGAATACTACCAGTATGACCCATTCGGAAACGGTGTCGAGTATGGTGACGACTTTACCTATACTATAGATGGTGTATTAGTAACTCCAACGTATTTTGATTCTTACATGAGAAACATATACGAAAACATAGTAGACAACGATAGAGGTTGTTACTACTTACACGATGGCGTTATAGAAATAGTTTAAGGGGGCGATTGTTGTGTCTATATTAATTAAAAATGTTCGTGCGGTGGATATCGGTTTGGACAAGGTTTGCGATATACTAATCGAGGATGGAAAGATAGCAGAGATTAGCGAACACTCTAGCAAGTCTGCGGATAAAGTTATAGATGGTACTAATTTGGTAGCTATGCCATCACTTTTCGATATGCACGTCCACTTCCGTGACCCTGGTTTAACCCACAAAGAGGATATCTTAACGGGTTGTAAATCTGCACTAGCAGGAGGGTTTACTGGTGTGGCTTGTATGCCTAATACTAAGCCTTGCATCGATAGTGTGGACACAATTAACTATATACTATCTAAGGCTAAAGGCACTGGCGTGAATGTATATCCAGTGGCTACTATTACAAAGGGTATGGAGGGCAAAAAGCTCTCGGACTTTGAGGTTTTAAAGACTGCTGGTGCTATTGCGGTATCCGATGACGGCAAACCTGTAGAAAATGCCGACACTATGAGAAAAGCTATCAAGAAAGCTTATGAAATAAATATGCCTATTATTTCCCACTGTGAGGATTTGAACATCATAAAAGGTGGTATTATGCATAAGGGTAGTATTTCCAAAAAGCTAGGTGTTAAAGGCATGGATAGAGCCTCCGAAGATAGCATTACCGCTAGAGAAATAGCTTTGGCTCAAGCTGTGAATGGTGCTATACATATAGCCCATGTTAGTACTAAAGGTAGCATAGAATTTATAGCAGATGCTAAAAAGCGTGGCATTAAAGTCACTTGCGAAACTGCTCCGCACTACCTACTACTAACCCATGAAAAGCTTCTACAAAAAGACGCTGACTTTAGAATGAATCCACCCCTTAGAGAACAATCCGATGTGGACGCTATGGTTAAAGCCGTAGTAGACGGCACTGTAGATTGCATAGTTACAGACCATGCACCACATACTAAAGAAGAAAAAGCTAACTTTGAAACTGCCCCAAACGGTGTGGTAGGTTTGGAAACTTCCTTTGCTGGTGTGATTACAGCACTATACAAAACAGGAAAAATATCTCTTGAAAGGGTAGTAGAACTTATGAGCGTAAACCCTAGAAAGATTTTAAACTTGCCTATTGAAACCATTAAGGTGGGTGCAAATGCTAATATCGTGTTAGCTGATATAAACAAAGAATGGACGGTAGTTCCTGAAAAGTTACACTCTAAATCTAAGAACACAGTGTTCAAGGGCATGACCCTAACGGGTAAGCCTATGGTAACTATTTCAAATGGAAGTATCGCCTATAGTGAACTAGATTAATATATTTTATTAAGGAAGTGATATATATGTCATTTGACAGACTAATAAAAAAGATTATAGATATGAAAAACCCTACTGTTGTAGGTTTAGACCCTAAATTAGATTACGTTCCAAATTTCATTAAAGAGGAATGTTTTTCTAAGTATGGCGAAACTTTAGAGGGTGCATCTCAAGCACTATTGATGTTTAACAAAGCCATCATAGATGAGGTTTGCGACTTAGCACCAGCCATTAAGCCACAGTGTGCATACTATGAAATGTATGGTTGGCAAGGTGTTAAAACTCTAACTGAAACTATAGCATATGCTCAAAGCAAGGGTATGTTTGTTATGACTGACGGCAAGAGAAACGACATCGGGGCTACTATGACAGCCTATGCTACTGCACACTTAGGAAGTACTCAAGTGGGTACTAGTACTATAGATGCTTTTGGTGCAGATGCTCTAACTGTAAATGGTTATCTAGGTACAGATGGTATTGCTCCACTGCTAGAAATTTGCAAGGAGAAAGACAAGGGTATATTCGTCCTAGTTAAGACTTCTAACAAGTCTAGTGGTGAACTACAAGACCAATGTATAGGCGATACTCCTATATATGCTACCATGGGTGATATGTGCGAACAGTGGGGTAGTACTCAAATAGGTGAGTATGGCTATTCTTCTGTAGGTGCTGTAGTGGGTGCAACCTATCCCGAACAGCTAACAGAACTCCGTAAAAGATTGCCACATACATTCTTCTTAGTGCCAGGTTATGGCGCTCAAGGTGGTGGTGCTAATGGCTTAAAGGGTGCTTTCGATAGCAACGGTTTGGGTGCTATAGTAAACTCATCTAGGGCTATTATGTGTGCATACCAAAAAGAGGGCTGTGACGAAAGAGATTTCGCTAAGGCTTCCCGTAGAGAAGTTATTCGTATGAAAGAAGACATTAATTCAATTAATAATTAAAAATTTATAGTTAATATTTGTTTATAATTTTTATAGTTAATTGCTAATTAAAAATAGAGAGGTTGATTTTAAATTATGACGTTGTTTAATCAAGGTGAAAAAGCGTACTTAATGCTATCAGATGGTACTATCCTAGAGGGTATATCATTTGGTGCAAAGGGTACTGTTATTGGTGAAGTAGTATTTACTACTGGTATGACAGCTTACCAAGAAACCTTAACAGACCCTAGTTACTATGGTCAAATAGTAACACAAACTTTCCCACTAATAGGTAACTATGGCGTAAATGATGAAGATTATGAGAGTGCAAAGTCTTATGTAAGCGGTTATATCGTTCGTGAATGGTGCAATACACCTTCTAACTTCCGTATGAATGGCGATATAGACGGCTTTTTGAAAAAACAAAACATAATAGGCATTCACTCAATAGACACTAGAATGTTGACTAGAAAGATTCGTGAATTTGGTGTCATGAACGGAGTTATCACTACTGAGAACGTCTATGAAAAGAAAGATGAACTCTTAAAGAAAATCAACGCTTTTAAAATAGTAGATGCAGTTAAAACTGTTACTGCTACAGAAAATATAGAGTACAAGGCAGAAAATAGAAAGTACAAAGTAGCCTTAATAGACTTAGGCTATAAGAGAAATATCCGTCAAGAACTACTAAACCGTGGTTGCGATGTTGTGGTACTTCCTGCACTTGCTACCGCTGAAGATGTTAAGGCAGTAAACCCCGATGGCATTATGCTATCTAATGGCCCTGGTGACCCTGCCGAAAACGTTGAAACTATTAACAACATTAAAGAGATTTGCAAACTAGGTATACCTATCTTTGGTATATGTATGGGTCACCAATTGATGGCTTTAGCTCACGGTGCTAAAACCGAAAAGCTAAAGTACGGTCACAGAGGTGCTAACCAACCTGTTATAGACATAAACACAGATAACACTTTTGTAACTAGCCAAAACCATGGCTACGCTGTAGTAAACGAAAGTGTAGACCCTAAATATGGTTACGTTCAATACAAAAACGCAAACGATGGTTCTTGTGAGGGTATACGTTACACTTATGATGGTATCAAAGCGTTTACAGTTCAGTTCCACCCAGAGGCTCATGGTGGTCCTTTAGATACCGCATTCCTATTCGATGAGTTTATTAACATGATGGAGGTAACAAAGTAATGCCACTTAGAAAAGATATTAAAAAAGTATTAGTAATCGGTTCTGGCCCTATAGTAATCGGTCAAGCTGCAGAGTTTGACTATGCAGGTACTCAAGCTTGTAGAGCCTTAAAACAAGAGGGCTTAGAGGTAGTATTAATCAACTCTAACCCTGCAACCATCATGACCGATAAGGCTATGGCTGATAAGATATACATCGAGCCACTAACTTTAGACGTAGTTAAAAGAGTTATCCAAATAGAACGCCCAGATAGTTTGCTATCTACACTAGGCGGACAGACTGGTTTAACACTATCTATGCAACTAGCTAAAGAAGGTTTCCTAGATGAGTACGGCGTTAAGCTACTAGGTGCTAACCCTGAAACTATCGACAAGGCAGAAGACAGACAGTCCTTTAAGGATACTATGGAAAAGATAGGTCAACCTTGCATACCATCCAAGGTAGTTGAAACTGTGGAAGATGCTGTAGACTTCGCTAAGGAAATAGACTACCCTGTAATAGTTAGACCTGCATTCACACTAGGTGGTACTGGTGGCGGTATCGCAAATACTGAAGAAGAGTTAAGAGACATCTGTAAGAACGGCTTGAGACTATCACCAATTACACAAGTACTTATTGAGAAGTGTATCAGTGGTTGGAAAGAGATAGAGTTTGAAGTAATCCGTGATAGAAAGGGCAACGTAATCACAGTATGTTCTATGGAAAACTTCGACCCTGTAGGCATCCACACTGGCGATAGTATAGTAATAGCTCCAGCAGTAACCCTAACTGACAGAGAATATCAAATGCTTAGAACTGCAGCTATTAATATCATTAATGAGCTAAAGGTTGAGGGTGGATGTAACTGTCAGTTTGCACTACACCCAACTTCTTTCGACTACGCAGTAATAGAAGTTAACCCTAGAGTATCACGTTCTTCTGCACTAGCATCTAAGGCTACAGGATATCCAATAGCTAAGGTTGCCGCTAAGATTGCTATAGGTTACTCTCTAGATGAGATAGTCAACGCAGTTACTGGTAAGACCTACGCTTGCTTTGAGCCAGCATTAGACTATGTAGTAATTAAGTTTCCTAAGTGGGCTTTTGATAAGTTTGTATATGCTAAGAGAACTCTAGGTACTCAAATGAAAGCTACTGGTGAAGTTATGGCTATAGGTACTAGCTTTGAACAGGCTATGATGAAGGCTGTACGTTCTGTTGAGTTAGGTCTAGATAGTATGAATATGCCTAAACTTGCTAAGCTATCCGATGAGGAACTATTAAAGAAACTCGAAACTGTAGACGATGAACGTTCTTTCCAAGTGTACGAGGCTTTAAAGCGTGGCATTAGTGTAGACCAAATCCACGATATGACTATGATTGACAAGTGGTTCTTAGAAAAGTTAATGAACTTAATCAACCTTGAAAGATGGTTAGCAGATGGCGAACTTACTACCGAAAAGTACGAAATCGCTAAGAGATATGGCTACCTAGACAGCACTATCGAAAAGATGTCAGGTCAAAAATGCCCAGAACATAAACACGCTGTATACAAAATGGTTGACACTTGTGCAGGTGAGTTTAAAGCAGAAACTCCATACTTCTATTCAACCTACGACGAGGAAAACGAAGCAGAACAGTTTATGGAACGTACTAACACTGGCAAGAAGAAAGTTATCGTGTTCGGTTCAGGTCCTATTAGAATAGGTCAAGGTATCGAGTTCGACTACTGTTCTGTACACTGCGTATGGACTCTTAAAGAGTTAGGCTATGAGGCTG
>CAYXNU010000113.1:0-6094 GCA_964466485.1 uncultured Ruminococcus sp. | reverse complement strand
ACCAAACTAGAAGATGGAACCCAAAAATGGCTCAGTACATCTTTACTGAGAGAAATGGTATTTACATCATCGACTTACAAAAGACTGTTAAGAAGTTAGAAGAAGCTTATATGTTTATTCGTGACATCTCTGCTGAGGGCAAGAGCGTACTATTCGTAGGTACTAAGAAACAAGCTGGAGATTCCATTAAGGAAGAAGCACTTCGTGCTGATGCTCACTATGTAAACGCTAGATGGCTTGGTGGTATGATGACTAACTTCAAGACTATCCAACAAAGAATTGGTAGACTTGAAAAGCTATACAAGATGAAAGAAGAAGGCACTTTTGAACTTCTACCTAAGAAAGAAGTTGTTAAGCTAGAACTTGAAATCGAGAAGTTAGAAAAGTTCATGGGCGGTATCAAGAACATGAAGGAACTTCCAGGTGCTTTATTTATCGTAGACCCAAGAAAAGAAAAGATTGCAGTTGCTGAGGCTAAGAGATTAAATATTCCAATAGTAGCTATCGTGGACACTAACTGTGACCCAGACGAAGTAGACTATGTTATCCCTGGTAACGATGACGCTATTAGAGCAGTTAAGCTAATTGCTGGTACTATCGCTAACGCTATCATCGAGGGCAGACAAGGTCAACAAGAAACTGCTGAGGTTGCTGAAGAAACTGCTACTGAAGAAGTTGCTGAATAGTTTTTCACATATATAATACTTGTATTGGAGGAAATTTAAATGGCAAATTTTACTGCTAAAGATGTCACTGCTCTTAAAGAGTTGACTGGTGTAGGCATTATGGATTGTAAGAGAGCTTTAACTGAAACTGACGGCAACGTTGAAGAAGCTATCAAGATTCTAAGAGAAAAAGGTTTAGCTACTCAAGCTAAGAAGTCTGGTAGAGTTGCTGCTGAAGGTATCGTTACTGCTGTAGTAGATAACGAAAAGAAAGTCGGCGTAGTACTTGAAGTAAACTCCGAAACTGACTTCGTTGCTAAGAATGACGATTTTAAGGCTTTCGTTAATGGTGTTGCTCAAACTATTATCGATTCCAACCCTGCTGATGTAGAGGCTCTTAACGCTACTACTATGGCTGGTTCTGACAAGACTGTTAAGGAAGTTTATGACGAACTATTCTTAAAGATTCGTGAAAATATGCAAATTAGACGTTTCCAAAGATTTGAAGGTACTCTAGTATCTTATGTTCATGGTGAAGGTCAATTCGCTGTTATGGTTAAGCTAGACACTGACGCTTGTCCTTGTGATGAAAAGCTAATCGCTTGTGGTAAAGACGTTTGTATGCAAATCACTTCTATGAACCCATCCTATCTAAATAAGGAGAGTGTTCCTGATTCTGCTATTGAAGAAGAAAAGAAGATTATGCTATCTCAAATGGCTGAAGACCCTAAGATGGCTAACAAGCCTGAACAAGTTAAGGTTAAGATTGTTGAAGGTAAGATTAGCAAGTACTATACAGAAAACTGCTTACTAGAACAAGCTTTCGTTAAGGACGACAAGGTAACTGTTGGTCAATACGTTGCAAGTGTTGCTAAGGAATTAGGCAAGTCTATCGTTGTAGCTGACTATGTTCGTTACGAAAGAGGCGAAGGTATCCAAAAGAAAGAAGATAACTTTGCTGACGAAGTAAATAGCATGATTAAGTAATTTACGGATTCTTCTTTTTGCAAATTTTTATAAATCAAAAAGACATGGGGGTTTTTAGCTCTCATGTTTTTTTGTTTTCTTAGATTTTTTAGCAATTAAAATATTTTTTTGAAATTATCATGAAAATACACTTTACAATTCACTGTTTTTAGTGTACAATATTAAATATATTAAATTACTGTGAGGTGTTTTCTTTGAAACCTAATTATAAGAGAATTTTGCTAAAAATAAGTGGTGAAGCTTTGGCGGGTTCAAAAAAGACTGGTTTCGATAATAGCGTTCTTGAAAGTATCGCTAATGTTGTAAAAAAATGTTCCGATGTTGGAGTACAAATAGCCATCGTAGTTGGCGGAGGTAACTTTTGGCGTGGACGTTCCAGTGAGAACATGGACAGGGCTATAGCCGATAACGTAGGTATGTTAGCTACCGTTATGAATGGCTTAGTGCTATCGGATGCCCTAAAGCGTGTGGGCTTGAAATGTAGAGTGCAATCCGCTTTCCCTATGGAAAAAGTTGCCGAGTACTACACTAAGGAAAAAGCTGTCAGCCACCTTGAAGAAGGCAAAGTAGTAATATTTGTGTGTGGTTCAGGAAACCCTTTCTTTTCCACAGATACCGCTGCCGCCATTAGGGGCATCGAGGTAGAGGCAGACATATTCTTTAAGGCTACTATGGTTGATGGTGTCTACGACAAAGACCCTAACAAGTATCCTGATGCTACCAAATTTAACACTCTAACTTTTAGTGAGGTAATAGAAAAACAGTTAGCCGTCATGGATACTACAGCTGCTACTCTATGCCGTGAGCAAAAATTGCCTATACTCGTATTCGACATGAGTAACCCAGAAAATATTTACAATGCCCTATTCGATAAGAATATCGGCACAATAGTTAAGGAGGACTAAATTTATGAAAGAACAAATTAATAAGGCTAAAGAAAAAATGGAAAAAACTATCGCTAACCTTGAAAAAGAGTTTAAGGAAATTAAGGCTGGTAGAGCTAATCCTGCAGTTTTAAACAAGATAACTTTCGATTGCTACGGTGTTCCTACACCTGTAACTCAAATGGCATCCGTTTCTGTAGCTGAGGCTAGAATCTTAGTTATTCAACCTTACGATAGAACTCAACTAAACGCTATAGAAAAGGCTATCCAAAAGTCTGATATTGGCATTAACCCTACTAACGATGGTACTGTTATTAGATTAGTTTTCCCTCAACTTACTGAAGAAAAGCGTAAAGAACTTTGCAAGGACATTAAAAAGTACGGCGAAGAAGCTAAGGTAAACGTTAGAAATGCTAGACGTGATGCTCTTGATAAGATTAAGAAGATGAAAAAAGATAACCTTATTACAGAGGACGACGTTAAGAACGCTGAAAAGGACATTCAAAAGATTACTGATAACTTCTGTGATGATATCGAAAAGCTAGTTTCCGGTAAGGAAAAAGAGGTTATGAGCATATAACTTTTATACTTAGGAACACTCTTGCTTTAGAGTGTTCCCTTTAAAATTTAAATAAAGAAAGGCTTAAATATGGCAATTATTAAAAATAAGGCTACTAATGAAACTTTACCTAACGTACTACCCAAACACATAGCCTTTATTATGGATGGTAATGGTCGATGGGCTAAAAAAAGGTTGCTACCTCGTACACTAGGACATAGCGAGGGTGCTAAAACCTTTAAGGATATAGTCACATACTGCCGTGAGATTGGCATACGTTATGTGTCATTCTATGCTTTTTCCACTGAAAACTGGAAACGTCCAAAAGATGAAGTAAACGCTATTATGGTGCTATTTAAACAATATATCGCTGACGCTAGGAACTACTTTAAACATGAGATTAGATTTATCTTTTTAGGTGACAAGGCTATGTTTACCCCCGACATTCGTAAAGAGATGATTTCTCTTGAGGAAGATTCTAAACACTTTGATAAGATGACAGTGCTATTAGCCATTAACTATGGCGGACGTGATGACATAGTCCATGCGTGTAAGGGAGTATGTGAAAAGGTTCAAAATGGTGAGTTATCTATTGAAAACATTAATGAAGATACTTTTGAAAGAGAACTCTATACACAAGATGCCTCCCCAGTGGACTTATTAGTTCGCACTAGTGGAGAGTATAGAATATCCAACTTTTTACTTTGGCAGTGTGCTTATGCGGAGTTTTACTTTACAGACGTACTTTGGCCAGACTTTAAAAGAGAAGAACTAGATAAAGCATTAGTAGAGTTTTCTAACAGAAATAGACGTTTTGGAGGTGTTTAGCATTTGGCAACTAGATTAATATCCTCTGGGGTGGGAATAGTTATCGGTATATTGGTTATGATATTCTCCGATACTATTGTCTTAAACTTAGCAATATCGGCAATATGTGTTATGATGTTATATGAACTATTTCATGCGGAGGGTTGTGGTAAAAACAAAGTTTTTGCAAACCTATGTTATATTTTAGTAGCTGTGATACCTATACTATTATATAGCAAGTTTACATACTTAGAACTAATCTTCCCAGTGTGTATGGTATTCGTATTTTTAATATTTGCGGTATACATTTTCAACCATAAAAAGTTAAATGTAGATAAGTTAATCTTTATGATTGGGTGTTGTGGGTTTGTATCTTTCCCTATGTGTTGCATGATATTCATTAAAAACCTAGATGCTCAACTGGGTACTATATACTTAGTAATAGCGTTGTGTTCAGCGTGGTTAGCGGATTCGGGTGCGTACTTTGTAGGAACTTTCTGCGGTAAGAATAAGCTTTGCCCTGAGATTAGCCCTAAAAAGACTGTAGAGGGCTTTATAGGTGGATTAATCACAAACGGTGTGATACTATGTGTATTCTGCCTTGTATATAGCAAATTCTTTGCTCCAGTGGACTTAACTGTAAACTATGTATCTACATTCATTATGGGAATTATTACAGGTGCTATAGGTACTGTCGGCGACTTAACAGCCTCTCTAATTAAAAGGCAATGCAAGATTAAAGACTTTGGTAAAGTTATGCCAGGGCATGGCGGTATCTTAGATAGGTTCGATAGTGTGCTATTTGTAGTACCATTTGTATATCTATACCTTGAGTATATTGGAATATTTACTAGATAGATTAAAGTATATATAATTTAAAAAGGAGCTGAAAAGCTCCTTTTTTAACAAAAGGAGGTATTATATTTTGGAGAGTTTTTCGTTATTGGGTTCTACTGGTTCTATAGGAACTCAAGCTTTAGAAGTTGCTAGAAAACACAACCTCAAAGTAACAGCCTTAGCTGTGAACAAAAATATTAAGGCTTTAGAAGAACAGGTTAGAGAGTTTAAGCCTAAGTTTGCGTGTGTATATGACGAATCCCTATACAATGATTTAAAGCTTAACATTGCGGACACAAACACCAAAGTGCTATCGGGAATGGATGGTCTTTGCGAAATAGCTGTAGATAAATCCGCTGATATTATGCTAAATTCCGTGGTGGGAATGGTTGGGCTTTTGCCTACACTATCCGCAATAGCTGTGGGAACACCTATAGCTTTAGCTAACAAGGAAACTCTAGTGGCTGGTGGACAAATCGTCATGGATGCTTGTAAACGCAAAAATGTAAAGATATATCCTGTGGATAGCGAACATTCAGCAATATTTCAGTGTTTGCAAGGCAACAAAAGAAGTCAACTAAGTAAGGTTATATTGACAGCTTCGGGAGGACCTTTTTTTGGAAAGTCTAAAGAGGACTTAAAGGACGTTACAGTATCACAAGCTTTAAACCACCCCAACTGGAGCATGGGCAACAAGATTACTATAGATTCAGCTACCCTTATGAACAAGGGTTTGGAGTTCATCGAGGCTAAATGGCTATTCGATTTAGAGCCATCTCAAATTGAAATAGTAGTACATAGGCAAAGTGTTTTACATTCCGCAGTGGAGTATAAAGACTATTCTGTAATAGGGCAACTAGGTTTCCCAGATATGAAGATACCTATACAGTACGCTTTGCTATATCCCGAACGTGTAGAATGCCCTACTAAGAGGTTATCTCTAACAGATTTCGGAACGCTAACCTTTGAAAAACCCGACTACACAACCTTTGAATGCCTATCGGCTTGTATAGATGCTATAACCGTTGGGGGACTATATCCATGTATTGCAAACGCCTCTAATGAGGTTGCTGTATATGCTTTCCTAGAGGGTAAGATTAAATTTTTACAGATTGCTGAAATAGTTAAGAAAACCATCAAGCACTTTGACTTTAAAGAGCCTAAAGGCTATGGCGATATCGTTAGGGCGGATAAGTCTGCTAGAGAATACGCAAGAGAACTAATAGCTAAATAATTAATTAACAATTTATACTTAATGCAAATTTGATAGATTAAAAAATTAAACTATCAATTTGCGTAAACACACTAATTACTGGGAGGTTTTTTATGAGCATTATTAGCATATTGATTGCTAT
>CAYXNU010000112.1:0-6133 GCA_964466485.1 uncultured Ruminococcus sp. | reverse complement strand
TAGAAATTATACCATACTTTTTTAATTTTGTCAGTCGATTTACCGCCAAAAATGGTATTAATTATATAGATTAAAATGTGACTATTGCACAAACAAATATTTCCATTTAGCACATAGTGGAGCATTTCCAATTAAAGCAACAGAAAATCCACATTGCTATTTACTAAATGTGGATTAAACTAAATATTTTATGCGATTTATAATAAAACCGCCTTGCCGTCGTATAGCCAATAAAACCCGCACAAGGCAGGTGGGTATCCGCCTAACTAAATCACGCTCCCTTCGTCCAATTTAAATGCATTTAAACTGGGAGGTCTGCAATCCACAACTAGAGCTAAATTCCCTATATTTAAGTGTTGGATTAAAAAAAACTATACCGCATCGAGCAAGGCAGAATCAATAACACTGTCTTATTACATTAAATATTATATCACACATTCGCAAAAAAATCAAGTGTAAAATAAGGTAATTTGCAAAATAGTGATAAAAAATTATTCTTTATCTAGAACGTCTATTTCAGTTGAGTCATCGTCTAAAACGTCCATTTCAAACATAGCGTTAACACGTTCTAGAAGAATCTGTCCAACCTCGTTAAACTCATCCTCATCGTCTATAGATACTAGTGCTAAGTTTTCAGGGTCGCTTCCGTCGTTGTTAGGGTCATCTTTTAGAATAACTAGTTCGCCATCACTTTCCAACAAATCCTCAGGGTTTTCAAAGTGTGGAGTAAGTGCGTAGTATGTATTGCCCTTAAACTCAATACTATCTAAAAACTCGAATATATGTTCTTTTCCTTCTTCATCAGTTAAAGTGAATAAATCGGGAGTAAATTCATTTTCATTAATATTTGCCATATTATAATCTCCATTCTTACTGTACTATCACAGCAAAAGTTATTTTATATTACATATTATATCACTTTTAATACATCTTGTCAATAGCGAACCGCATTAGCAATGATACCAATTTGCAAGAACATTAAATTATTGAACTATAAGGAACACTCAAATATAGAGCGTTCCTTAACAGTATATTAAAACTCATCAATCATGTTTAGTACGAACTTTTTCAACATTACTAAATCCACAGAGTTTATTTCGTCGTCGCTATTAACGTTAGCATTTATTAAGCCTTGTTCTGAGATTTCAACATCCATACCTAGTAGATACTTTTTAAGTATTAACAAGTCAACAGAAGTTATTTCGCCGTTGCAGTCAACGTCGCCTAATGTTGTTTCTTTGCTATTATCACTGCTACTGGAACTGCTAACAGTACTGCTACTAGTATCAGTAGCAACTTCACTGGGAGTAGAAACTTCACTAGTATCTGTGGTGCTTGTGGTAGTAGTTTCCTCTACTATAGATATACTATCCACATTGCCATAACTAGTAGATATAGTAACACTATCACCAACTGAAATATCACTAGGAGCAATCTCTAAAGGAGCGGTCCAAACGTCGCCCACGATAGTCTTAATAGAGATTTCAGTGTCTGTAATATCTTCAACAGTACCCGCATAAGTGATGTTTTCTTCAGGGTTTATGGTAGTATTTTCAGTTTCGGAAACTGTAGTAGTAACAGCAGTGGTAGTATCTGTAACAGCGTCTATTAGGTCTTTAGGGTTGGATTCTCCACTAGCATCTAGGTTGCTACCCTTGCCACTAGCATAGAAGTCACTCAAGGATTGACCGTTAGCACCTAGGGCGGTTTGATGGTCTAAACCTATGTAAACACCGTCATCATCTTGCCAAAGTGCGGGTTCAAGTAGGGCATACTTGTCCTCATCCCAGTTGGAGAAAGTACTGTCTAGTAGTCCGCCAGTGTCACCGGAGTTAGGGTTTATGCACCAGAAAGTATGGTTAATGTGGTTGTCAATCATGTAGTCACGGAGTAGAGTCAACCACTTTTCGTTGTCGCCGTCGTCCATAAAGCCACCCCATTCACCTATTAGTAGTGGTGCTATATCCTCAGCATTGATAAATGCCCATGTATCGTACCAGTAGTCGTCTAGTAGGGTTTGTGTAGTGAAGTCCTTATCGAACCATGTTTGAGCGTATACACCAGGGCCGTAGTCGTGAGGAGAGTATACTAGTTGGCTTTGATATTCGCCTAAGTCTATAGGGTAGTCACGAACGCCACGGAACTGTCCGCCCCACCATGCAGGGTAGTAAGGGGGGTCTGTTAAGGAGTCAGGTTGACCCCATGTTTTGCCAGTCTTAGGGTATTGTTCTACACCCTCCACGAATATTAAAGCGTTAGGGTTTACTTCCATGATAGCCAAAGCACAGTTAGTAGCGGCATAAGCCCAGTTGTTTTCATCTGTAGAGCCATCCCACTTAGCAGCGGAAGTACCCTCTTGACCCTTACCGTGAGGTTCATTCTTTAGGTCGTAGCCTATGATAGTATCGTCGTTGCTGTACTTGTCAGCTAACCAAACTAAAGTTTCTTGCCAAATTTCAGTAGTAACCATAGTACCATCGGAAGTTTCCTTGCCGTACCAAAGGTTGTAGTTGTGTCCTGAGTTGTTAGCATCTGGGCTGTGGATATCCACTAAAACTTTAATACCGTACTGTTTGCACTTGCCCATGATAATATCGAATAGTTCCATACTATTCTTTAGAGAGCCGTCATCGTTAAGGAAATCGGGGTTAATTACATAGTATGGGGCATCGTTACCAGCGGATACACTAGAACACTCATTAGGAGTACCGTTCATCCATGAGAGTAGCAACTCTGTAGATATAGGCATTCTTAGACAGTTTATACCGTGGTCAGCTATGGACGATAGCAGTTCGTCTATATCTGCACTCCAAAGACCGTGTAGAATATTTTCGCCACAGTTAAAACCGAACCAGTTTGCACCAGTAATCCAAACTTCGTTGCCGTCTTTATCGTATAGGTGACTGCCATCAGCGTGTAGCCAGTCGTCGTTGCAATCGTCCACTACAGCGTCAATAGTTTCAATATTTGATACTTCTTGTACAGTAGAGTAGCAACATATACTCATCATAGCCACAGCGGATGCACCTGCCATGACTTTTCTAAATAATTTCATGTATTATACACCTTCCTATAATATAATATTAACTATAAGTATATTCTACAACAATGAATATTTTTTGTCAATAGTTTTTGTTATAAGTATATAACCAAATTTGAATTATATACCAAAAAGAAATAATAGGAATGTCTTTTTAACATTCCCATTATTAAACACATTAGAATATTTTGTCGCATAGTGTCGACGGAAATTACAAATAAATACAATTTTTGGAATTATTTGGCATGATTTTTATTGTTTTTATCGTCTGGTTTAACTATCGGTAGAAAAGCGTACATTTCATTATAAGATTCCAACTCCTGTTCTAAATTGCCCCCACTAGGGATTAGACCTGTAAAATCTTCACTAGAGGCAATTGGCGAAAATCCGTCACTTTGAGGAACATCCTTATTAATTTTTGTATCTTTCATAGTGTTCACCTCCGTACAATATTATGTCCAAAAAATCAAACTTTAATCCCTTAAATTTGATAAATTTCTAATAATTTTCTCAAGCGTTAAAAATTACTTCAAATAATACCTTTACAAATTGTAACCGTTGTGTTATAATTGAATCATTGATTTGTAACAATGTTTCTGTTTAGTAATAATTGCATTGCTAAGCAGGAGAAAGAAAGGTGAATTATTGAAAATGAGTTTTAATAATAAAAAGAAAATTCTATCACAGATACTTACTGTTTGTATCTTTTCTAGTTTGGTAAGTGCTACTACTTGCTTTGCTACCTCTGACACTGAAGTTAATGCTACTGTTGATAGCAACGCTAATAATCAATACATCAACAATACAGACAACAGTGTTGCAACTAAAGACCAAACATACTTAGTTAAAAAGCTTAATTTTGAGTATGAAATACAAAGCAAGTTCGATACATACAGAAACGCTAAGATGACTGAAAAGAATCAAGCGAAGAATGAGGCTATCGACACTATGACACAACTAGTTAATTCGGACGAGTATTCCATTGACGATAAGCGTGAATTGATTAACGATGCTATGTCACAAGCTTTGTTGGATAATACTTTAGGTTCTCTTGAAGCTTTAAATCTTAAACAAGATTTCGAGTATGAATTAAATCGACAAGCTGACGTTGAAAACCTAGAGGCTACTATTTCTAACATTTTAAGTTCTTCTGTAACTACAGAATCTAAGAAAGAGTTTTGTCTAAATGCTTTAGAGTTATCTAAGCTAAGCGGTTCTATTTCGGAAGATTATTACAATTCCAAATTGGATGATATTCAAGCTGAATTAGACCTACAACAAGAAGAAGAAAATATTCGTATTGCTAAAGAACAGGCTGACAAAATAGCTTACGAACAGAAACTTCAAGCACAAGCTGAACAAGAGTTAATTGAACAAAAAAACATCAGTGAAAAGGCTTTGGCTATCACTACAGATACTGCTATAGATATCAATACTTTACAAACTATAGAAGATACTGAAAATTCATTCCCAGAGTCCGAACAAGCCCCAGTAGTTGAAACTCAAGGTTTTGAGGATGATACTATTGCAGAGGCAGAAGAAACCTATCAAGAGTCCGATGACGTTGCTGAAAACTATGTTTTTAACGGCTCTATAAACTACACTAAGCAAGACTTTATAGCACTATGTAACGTAGTTCAACACGAAGTTGGCGACTGCTCTACACTATCAAAGCAGATGGTAGCTAGTGTTATTATCAACAGAGTTTTAAGTGACAGATTCCCATCATCCCTATATGATGTTATCAATCAAGATAACCAGTTTACTGGTATAGGTTCTTACATCAACAGAACTGACTATGCTACAGAAGATACTATCTATTGGTGTCAATATGTGCTTAACAACAACATAGACTATGCTAACGGTGCGTTATTCTATTATGCTCCACAGTGGTGTGGCTACATGAGTTATTTCGAGAATATGACTTTAGTAGCAGAACATGATGGTCAACGTTACTTTAGTTAATATTAATATTATAGACATTTCAATCTCTCTTTAATATATTTTTATAGTGTCGTAACTTTGGTTAGTTGCGACACTATTTTTATTTTATTTTTCATATATAATATATAAAAAAAAATACGGAACGGCAAACCGCCATTCCGCACAAAGTGTTTTTATGATTTTATGAGAAGTATACCAATTCAGTTTGAGCGGGTTCTGCCTTTTCAACCTTAGTTATAGTTAATACAGGCATAGGCTCGTTAGGGTTTTCAGGTAGTGCATGGAGGTTCATAACTCCAGTAACATTAAACCAATCCCAATCTTTAAACTTAGGCATTTTAATGTTGTCTGCTAGGCATAGCAACTTTAGGAATTGTACGTCATCAGCACAGCAAGTCATAGCTTTTCTGCCACTAGCGAAAGCAGTCTTTGGGAAACCTTTAGGTTGTACGCATTGCCCCTTAAAAGTGATAGTCTTATCTTCATAGCGTTGAGGATTATCCATCAAGTCTATATAGAATAGACCGTAGTCTATATCCTCTAGGGAAATACTATCTTGATTGTAATCAAAAGGTAGTTCACCCTCGAACTGTTCTATTTGGTTGTCCTTGCCTTGAAAGAACACACTAGCTTGTGGGTTACTAGCCTTAATGTTTGCTCTAAACTTTTGTTTAGAGGTATTCTCATCACAGCGGTTGAACACTACTATACTAGAATATTGATACTGTTGTAACATCATCTTACCCATGTTTTTAGCGTACATATCATAGGTAGAAGCGTCTATTATAGTAACTATATCAGCAATGCCCCAATCTTCGGGGTAGTCAAAAGAGAACATTTCCTCAATAGTTTGGGAAGTACACTTTTCAATGATAACGTTGTTAGGCTTGTACTTATTGTTAATCTCCTCTAGGAACTCTTGAGTAAACTGTGAAACGTCGTCCAACTTAATTAAGTTTATGTTAGACTTGTTTAGTTCCCACTCGTTGAATTCTTCAACGCCATCTTCGCACTGGATTAACACAGTCTTAGAGCCGTCATTAAAGATATCTTCTCTAAGCCATTCATTCTTAATAAAGGTAGTCTTACCACTTTCAAGGAAACCAGTAAACACGAATACGGGTACAAAATTATCTTCGTTCACGGTGC
>CAYXNU010000111.1:1828-6199 GCA_964466485.1 uncultured Ruminococcus sp. | reverse complement strand
TTAGATAATATTAGGAGGTGTATTCCACACATGAGTGACTTTAAAAATATGTCGGATAAGTACCGCCAACAGATGCTAGACCTCTACAACAAAAACCCCAAAGACATCCCTGTAATACCTAACACTCCCAACACCATTCAAGAACCTACCCCCATAGACTCCGACTGCAACGACTACGACAAACCTATAGAAGAAAAATATCCTGAACCAATATTGCCACCATTTATATACGAAGATACCAAACCACAACCGCAAGAACCTTTAACACAGTTTGGATACTTAAAAGTTATCGCTACATCCGCAGAGGGTACTATCCCACTAGATGACGTATCTGTGATAGTTTCTAAAACTATAGACGACCATGACGAAATATTCTATACCCTACTAACCGATGCCAGTGGCGAAACTACTGTAGTAGAACTCCCTACACCAAACAAAAGTCTATCCGAAAGCCCCAACACTACCAACACCAAACCCTTTGCAGAGTATAACATATCCACATACTTGCACGGATACTTTCAAGTTACGAATACCAAAGTACCCATATTTTCGGGGGTGACTTCTATACAAAGGGTTAATATGATACCTTTGCCATCCTACACAGACGAAAGAAAAGTTATCAATATAACCTTACAAGATACCGAACCAAACCTTTAGGGAACGGCTATTTGCCGTTCCGATATATAAATATATATAAAACGCAAATTCGATAATACAATTTTTCTTTGCAAAATTGCGGAACGCCGTGGGCGGAGTTCCGTACATGGGTTTATTTTTTAATTTTAACATATATTATATAATTTATCCTGTGTACGGAACGGCGAATCGCCATTCCCTACAAAAACAATATATTTTATCGAACTTGCAATATAAAACAGAGGGGTGATATATTGTGTTATCCGAAGTATATATACCAAATACCATTACAGTACACCTAGGCACTCCCGATAATACTTCTGCCGATAACGTAACTGTTTCCTTTGTAGACTACATCAAAAACGTTGCCTCTAGTGAGATATATCCCACATGGAACGAAAACGCTATTAGGGCGAACGTATATGTAATAGTTACCTACGCTTTAAATAGAATCTATACAGAGTGGTATCGCTCTAAGGGGTACAACTTCGACATTACAGCTAGTACACAGTTTGACCAAGCTTTTGTATATGGCAGAGATATCTTTGAGAACGTAAGCCAAATAGTAGACGAACTCTTTAATATGTATGTATCCAAACAGGGCAATGTAGACCCTTACTTTACATCGTTCTGTAATGGTACTACTGTTACTTGTTCGGGACTGTCACAGTGGGGGTCACAGGAGTTAGCCGAAAAAGGATACATCCCGTATGACATACTAACGTACTACTACGGCAAAGACTTAAACATACTCTCCGCAGAGGTAAGAAACCTAGAACCATCGTTTGGGGGTATAGACTTAAAAGTAGGCTCATCTGGGAACGATGTAAAAACTATACAAGTACAACTTAACAGAATATCTAGGAACTACCCCTTAATACCTAAAATTCCCGACACTGACGGCATATTTGGGGTGGATACAGAAGACGCTGTATCACAGTTTCAAAGTATATTTAACCTAAACCCCACAGGCATAGTAGACAAAGCTACATGGTATAAGATATCCTATATATACGTCAGTGTAAAAAAACTATCCGAGTTGAACTCCGAGGGGGTTAAGTATGAAGAAGTATCTAAGCAGTTCCCTGAGGAGTTGTCTATAGGTAATGAGGGCAGTAACGTATCAGCTTTGCAGTACTATTTAGCGGTTATAGGGGCATACTACCAAAGGGTTTCCCCAGTGGATATTACAGGGTACTTTGGTACTGCTACAGAAGATTCCGTGAAAAGTTTTCAACAGGTGTTTGGTTTGCCCGAAACTGGCAAGGTAGACCGCACCACATGGAACGAAATCTATCGTGCATACGATGGCATACTAAACAGCATACCTATAGATAGCTCTGTTACTACTATACTCTACCCAAACATCATACTAAAAGAGGGTATATCTAACGAGTATGTAAAAGTCTTACAAGAGTACCTAACGTACATCAATAAGACGTATCCTAGTATACCCGCTGTAAACAATACCGGCTACTTCGGTGCATTGACTAAAGCATCGGTTATTGCTTTCCAAAATGAGTTTGGGCTACAGCCTAATGGCATAGTAGGTAGCACCACATGGGACGCTATCTCAAGGGAATACTCCAACCTACGCTACGGTGAAGAACGTTTGCCTTACCAATACCCAGGGTATATAATAAAATAACGCAAATTCGATATAATTCTATGCTATCGCATGGCGGAACGCCGTGGGCGGCGTTCCGAAATTTTGCAAAGCAAAATTGTATTGCCGTTATTTATGTTTATGTAAACCACTAAGGAGTGATGTTTTTGAACTATTCACAAGCACAACGCCGAAACAATATTAAAGAGTTTCAAGAGTACCTATATGCTATATCATTCTACAATGACAACATAATTAGAGTCATCCCAGACGGTATATACAGCCGTGAAACTGAACTAGCAGTTAAGTCTTTCCAAAAAGAGTATAACTTAAACGTCACTGGCGAAGTAGACCGTGCCACATGGGAAAAAGCTATAGAAGTCTATAGGCAGTATGTGGGCGCACCCCCAGAGGCTATAGCGGTATTCCCTTACAACTCTTTTACACTAAAAAAAGGGCAGAACGGCTCTATGGTAGTAATGCTACAGAGTATGCTATACGATATCGCAAAGACGTACCAAAACATTCCTGAACCTACTATAAACGGTCTATATGACGATATAACTTTTCAGTCCGTGAAAAACCTACAGCAAAAAGCTAGACTAAATCCCAACGGTGTAACCAACAAACTAACGTGGAACATTATAGTTAGAACTTACCTACACTTAGATAACTCTCTAAAATATTAGTCGTATGGAACGGTAGATTGCCGTTCCGCTTTTTTTTACTTGAAATTTTCATAGAAAACTAGTATAATAGAAAACAAGTTAATTAAACATATTTTGAGAATGAAAAACATTTTGGAGGTTTTTATACATGAATTTAAAAAAGTTAGTTGCAATACTATGTTCAAGTGTGCTGTTAGTTGGTTGTTCCGAAAGTGTGGACGATAAAAAGTATGGCTTAGACAAGGACAACCCTATAACTCTAACACTAGGCACTTTGGAAGATACTGCACTACAAACCGCAATAGACGACTTTAACTCCTCAGTGGGTGAACAAAGAGGAATCAATATAGAGTATGTAGAAGTATCCTCTAGCGATGAACTATCTTCCATGGATATGGTATCCACAGACTATAACACTATATACTCACTAAGTAGTAGCAACAGCATAGCAGAACTATCAGACTACTTTACTGCTATGGAGTTAGGCACTACATTCTTTGAAACCTCTGTAGAAGATGTTTCACTTTCGGGCTTAAGAGCAATACCTACTAAGATAGATATTAACGTTCTAGCCCTAGACAAAACCGCATGGGAAACTTTCGCTCAAGAGAACGGCTTAGACGATACATCTTTGGCTACATGGGACGGCGTTCTAGCAGTAGCAGAAACCTACCAAAGCACCACCAACGGAGAATCCTTTTTAAGCATATACTCAAGCTATGACGCTTCTTTAGAGATAGCCTCTCAAATGGGTTCACCTTTAGTTGAAATATCTAGTAGTGGTGCTACTATAAATATCCAAAACGATACTATGCAAACTATTTGGGATAGTATCTCAGTACCACAGATTAAAGGCTTGTTCGTTTCGGGCGACTACCAAACTATAGAGGACGGCACTACTATAGCTACCTACTGTCCAGTAAGCAAACTCCCTAAAGGTGACGATATATTAGTACTACAAGCCCCAACCGTCACAGAAGATACTTCTAGCCCATACATGGTGGATACTACTGCTATAGCTATAAATTCCGAGGACAACAGCAAAATATATGCAGGTGTGGAGTTTATCAAGTGGCTAACCGATACCAACCAAAACAGCGTATACGCCCTAAGCGATAGCTCTATACCCGCAAATAAACAGTTCGCTCCAAACTCAAACAGTAGCCTAATAGACTCCTATGACGTAAACGCTACCGCTATAGACTTAGCTACAACTCTACTAGCCAAAGACAAAACCTTTAGGGTTTCCCCATTCGATAACATATCTACATTTAAAGACACCCTAGAAAACAAGGTTAATCAAACATCTTCCCATGATATAGTAGACAAACGTCGCACAAGCGGTGTCCTAGAGGATAAACTTTACGATGGCATTTTGGATAGCACATCCTTTACAACATGGTACAACGATATTTGCGAACAGTTAAACATTACTTTCCAAACTGAATCATAATAATATAA
>CAYXNU010000111.1:0-1728 GCA_964466485.1 uncultured Ruminococcus sp. | reverse complement strand
TAACTATGTTGAAAATCTTTAAGGAAAAAAACTCTACTATGAAACTAGTACCACAAGAACACATCCCAAAAAATGTGCTACTGCAATGCTTGATATTTTTAGCGGTGTTTATAGTTGCGGAAGTGTGTGCATCCATACCCGCTTTAATTCCCATGATGACCGCTATATTTAGCAATATGCAAAGCTTAATGGATACCCTAAACAACGACGGCATGGAGGCATACTCTCAAGCTGTGATGGAAATAGGCTATACCCCAACCGTCATGGCAATAACCCTATATGGTACGGTACTAGCTACAGTAATAGTATTGCTATTCTGCAAACTGATAGAACGTCGCCCTATGAAATCTTTAGGTTTTAGCAAACAAGGGTGCATTAAGAAGTATCTACTAGGTTGCCTAGTGGGTGCTGTAATGATAAGCGTATGTGTGTTGCTATCTATGGTATTTGGTGGCATGAAGATATCCTTTAACCACAACATAGACTTCCCACAACTATTGATATTCTTCTTTGGGTTTATACTACAGGGTGCTAGTGAAGAAACCATCTTTAGAGGGTACTTCTTAAATACGGTAGCCTCTAAAGGTAGAATAGTCCTTGCAATAGTGCTAAACTCTGTGTTTTTTGGTTTGGCACACTCTTTTAATATGGGCTTAACTCCACTAGCTTTTTTAAACTTAACACTCTTTGGAGTGTTTGCGTCTGTGTATGCTATAAAGTCCGATAACCTTTGGGGGGTCTGTGGAGTGCATTCTCTTTGGAACTTTATGCAAGGAAACTTTTGGGGTATTCAGGTTAGTGGCACAGATACAGGAACTTCTATATTCATAGCAGATACCACTCCAAACGCTCCCCTACTAAACGGTGGCGACTTTGGTCTAGAAGGTAGCATATTTGTAACTTTCACTTTGATAGTATCAATCACAATTGTATTATTTTTGAGTAAGTCTACCAAAACGGTAGATGAATAAAAATTCAGTCTTTATTAGTCATGTTGCACAAAATTTCATTAGTTTGTTGTACAACATTACTTATCGTTAGTGCATATTGCTATAATTTTCGGAATGTTGTTTGTATAGTTTGTCGGGTTTACCACTTGCAAAATTCTTTAGGATAGTGTATTATATACTTGTAAGGAAAACAAAGAGAAATAAATAAAAAAAAGAAATAATCCTTACAGTAGAACAAACACAAGAAACCGAGATTATCACTTTGATAGCCTTGAGATAGATACATTTAGAATAGGCTATCATATTAAGGGTTGGTAATCACACCTTGAAGGAGGAATTTTTATGATGGAATTCAGAAAAAAATACAACGTTATGTTAAACTCTTTAACTGCTCAATTATCAGTTTATGAAGTTACAGAAAAGTGCCGTGCTAACGTAGAGGCAGAAAATGAATCTGATGGATACAGCGTAAATGCTAAGAGTGTGTTAGGTTTCTATTCTTTAGACCTAAAGAAACCTGTTACTCTTACTATCAATGACGAAAACGATGCTAGACTTATCGAAAAGGCTCTAGAGGACAGCAAAATTCGTTATACTGTAGTGGCTTAATTGAATCCACTGGCAGTGTCAATAAAGACTTTCACATTTCCCCAAATTGAAATAAAAAGCCAATCCGTTACTGTTAGGTAGCGGATTTTGCTATATATAAATATATATTATAATAATAAAAAAAAAGGAACGCAAATAAGCGTTCCATAAAAGCATATATATATTGTTT
>CAYXNU010000110.1:0-6246 GCA_964466485.1 uncultured Ruminococcus sp. | reverse complement strand
CAAGATGTATACCATTCAAGCAAGAACATCTCTCAGATGTTTGCGTATGCTGTGGTAAACCCGCTAAGCACATGGTATATTGGGGCAAGGCTTATTAATAATATCATTAAGAACAATGTGAAACTAACAATGTATGGAACGGCGATTCGTCGTTCCGTCGTTTTGTTGTTTGGCTTTATGCACAGTATAGGCTATAAAACATTGTGCATTTTGTAATATGCTCCAAACTTGTGTATTTCTATTGACATATTAAAAAAATAATATTATAATTAATTCATAGTATTTCGCTAGGAATAGTAAGTTGATATGTTTAATATAATATTATAATCTATAATATAGAAAGGTGATGTCTTATCAATATGTTTAAGTTTATAAAATTAATAGATTTCCGATGTAGCAAACGAATGTGTAACTGTATTTGTCCAAAAGATACCCTAAATACTTTATTTTGAAAGGAATTGATTATTTATGAAAATAAAAAAGAATATATTTAAATCTTTAGTATTAGGAGCAGTACTTATAAGCTCCTTAAATTTAACAGCTTGTGGAACATCATCAAATAGCAGTGCAGAAACAGATTCTTCTTCGGTAGAGATTACTAACGTATCCTACGACCCAACAAGAGAACTCTATCAAGCATACAATGAACTCTTTGCAAACTACTGGAAAGAGCAAACAGGTCAAGACGTTACTGTAACACAGTCACATGGTGGCTCAGGTTCTCAAGCACGTTCTGTAATAGAAGGTAACGAAGCCGATGTAGTAACTTTGGCTCTTGAATACGACGTAACTGCTATAGAAGAAGAAGGCTTAATCGATAGCGGTTGGCAATCCGAATTTGATTTGGATTCCTCCCCATATACTTCAACAATAGTATTCCTAGTTAGAAAAGGCAATCCTCTAGGCATTGAGGACTGGGACGACTTAGTAGAAGATGGCGTTGGAGTTATCACTCCTAACCCTAAAACTTCCGGCGGTGCTAGATGGAACTACCTAGCCGCATGGGCTTACGCTGACAGACTCTACGACGGCGACGAAACTAAGATACAAGAGTTTATCGGAAAGCTATACAAGAACGTTCTAGTACTAGATAGCGGTGCTAGAGGTGCTACATCTACATTTGTAGAAAACGGTCAAGGCGACGTTTTAATAGCATGGGAAAACGAGGCTTATCTAACTTTACAAGAATACCCCGACGAGTACGAAATAGTTACTCCTAGCATTAGTATACTAGCACAACCATCCGTTGCAGTAGTAGACGAAGTGGTAGACGAAAAGGGTACTAGAGAAGTAGCTGAGGCTTATCTAAGTTACTTGTATTCCGATGAGGCTCAAGAGATAATAGCCGAAAACTATTACCGCCCTACTAATGAAGATATCCTTAACGAACACAGCGATACCTTCGATTTAAGCGTTGAACTTGTAACTATTAATGACGATATTTTCGGTGGTTGGGACGCTGTCCAAGAAAAGCACTTTAAAGACGATGGCACATTCGACCAAATTTATGAGGGCTAAATTATCACATGAGAAAGAAAAAATTAAGTAAAAATGTAATCCCAGGGTTTAAACTTTCCTTTGGGGTTACAGTATCGATGTTGAGTATTGTGGTACTCATCCCAATAGTTTCGATAGTAATCTACACTTCGGGACAGAACTTTTCAGACTTTTGGGAAACTATCACAAGTAAAAGATTGATTGCGGGTTACAAGGTTAGTTTCTTCTGTGCCTTTGTAGCCACACTAATAAATAGTGTATTCGGTGTAATATTAGCGTGGGTGCTAGTTAGATACGACTTCCCCTTTAAACGCTTTATAGATGGCATTATCGAGTTGCCGTTTGCGTTGCCAACATCTGTTGCGGGTATTACTCTAACTACACTCTATTCCGAGAACGGTTGGTTTGGAAAGTTCTTTGCTAAGTTTGGCATAAAGGTTTCCTACACTAGGATAGGTATTATAATAGCTATGGTGTTTATAGGTATACCGTTTATAGTTAGAAACGTTCAACCCGTACTAGAAAAGTTTGATAAAACCTACGAAGAAGCTGGAGAGATGTTTGGTGCTAGTAGGTCACAAATATTCTTTAGAATAATCTTCCCAGAAATCCTACCACCCCTATTGACTGGTTTTGGCTTAGCGTTTGCTAGAGCCTTAGGCGAATATGGTAGCGTAGTATTTATTGCGGGTAATACTCCATTTGAAACCGAAGTAGTACCGCTACTTATCATGAGTAAGTTACAGCAGTTTGATTATACAGGTGCTACAGCTATAGCGTTAGTAATGCTACTAGTATCCTTTACTATAATGTTTATAACTAACTCTATACAGTTGTACACTAGTAAGTTTAATAAGGGGTGATTAGTGCTATGGAGAATAAGAAAGAAAATAAAGTTGTCAAGTGGGTACTAATTGCCATTAGTGTACTGTTCCTATTTATAATGTTGGTAGTACCTATAATAGCCGTAATAGTAGAATCTCTAAGCAATGGTATTCAGTCTTACATAGATGCCGTTACTGATGAGTATACAGTTAGTGCAATCCAGTTGACACTATTAGCTACAGTGTTTGCAGTAATAGTAAATACCATCTTTGGGCTATTTGCCTCATGGACTATTACAAAGTTTAAGTTTAGGGGAAGAAAGATACTATCTTCCTTGATAGATATTCCTTTAGCGGTATCGCCAGTAATTGCGGGTTTGGTGTTCATACTAACCTATGGTAGAATCGGTTGGGCGCATGGCATACTAAAGGCTTTAGACGTAAAGATAGTTTTTGCCGTTCCGGGAATAGTATTAGCTACTATCTTTGTAACGTTCCCATTTATCTCAAGAGAGATTATACCAGTGCTTAACGCACAAGGCAATGACGAAGAAGAAGCAGCCGCATTAATGGGTGCAAACAGTTGGACTATATTTAGCAAGGTAACTTTTCCACATATCAAGTGGGCGTTGCTATACGGAATAGTATTATGTACTGCTCGTGCTATGGGCGAGTTCGGTGCGGTATCCGTAATATCAGGACATTTAAGAGGTCAAACTAATACTTTGCCTTTGCACATAGAAGTTTTATACAACGAGTTTAAAGCGACAGACGCTTTTGCAGTATCTTCGATATTGGTGCTACTATCCATTATAATACTAATAATCAAGAGCATCATAGAGTCTAAAGGCAAAAAGGAGGAATAAATCGTGTACGTTGAACTAAAAAATATAAATAAATCTTACGGGGATTTTAAAGCCTCCGATGATGTCAGCTTTGGTATTGAAAAAGGTAAACTAGTAGGTTTGTTAGGTTCTAGTGGTAGCGGTAAGACTACCATCCTAAGAATGATTGCAGGGCTTGAAACCGCCGACAGTGGTGAGATATACATAGACGGCAAACTAGTAAACGACATCCCAGCAGGACAGAGAGGTATAGGTTTTGTGTTCCAAAACTATGCACTATTCAAATATATGACAGTCTATGACAACGTAGCTTTTGGTTTAACTATTCAAAAAAAGAGCAAAGCCGAAATTAAAAAGCGTGTACTAGAACTAATAGAGTTAGTAGGTCTAAAGGGCATGGAAAAGAGATATCCTAGCCAACTTTCAGGCGGTCAACGTCAGCGTGTAGCGTTCGCTAGAGCCTTAGCCCCTAACCCACAGTTGCTACTACTAGATGAGCCATTCTCCGCACTAGATGCTAAAGTTAGGTCTGAAATTAGAAGTTGGCTAAGAAACATGATAGATAGCCTAGGTATTACGAGTATATTCGTAACCCACGACCAAGACGAGGCTATAGAAGTAGCCCACGAAATTATCATTACTAACAACGGTAAGATAGAACAGGTAGGCACTCCTACTGAAATATACAGAAACCCTAAGACCCCTTTTGTTGCTAACTTTATAGGTCAATCTCAAACTATTGATGATTACAAAAAGTTCATAGGTTTCGCTAACGATACCGACTTCGTTAAAGCAATAATACGTCCAGAGTTTATTAAGATAACTAAGCAAGATGAGTTCCAACAGTTCCGTAGTGCTTGTGAAGATGCTGTCGTAAAAGAAGTAAACTTTAAGGGTAGCCAGTTTGAACTTAAAGTTAATGTTAAAGGTAGCACCATCACTGGGTACAGAACTCTAGAAGAACCTGAAATAAAAGTAGGCGAAATAGTAAAGGTTTTAATATATCAAGTGTATGCTTTCAACGAAAACAGTACTATGATTATTAAGAACCAAAACACTATCGACCCCAACCCTATATTCATTTAAGGAGGATTTTCGTTTTGAACGTACAAAGACTATCTACAGACGTTTTAATCATCGGTGGCGGTACTGCTGGTTGTTATTCAGCTATTACCATTGCCGAAAGTGACCCAAACGTTTCAGTGTTAGTAGTGGAAAAAGCTAACATCAAAAGAAGTGGTTGCTTGTCTGCTGGTGTAAACGCTATCAATGCTTACATAGTAGAGGGCAGAACCCCTCAAGACTATGTGGACTACGCTAAAAAAGACGCTGACAACATCGTTAGAGAGGATTTACTCTTAACCATGTCCGAGGGACTAAACAGAGTCACTGCTAAACTTGAAAGTTTAGGTTTAGTAATATTAAAAGATGAAAACGGCAAGTACGTTGCTAGAGGTAACAGAAACATCAAGATTAATGGCGAAAACATCAAGCCAATACTTGCGGATGCTACTAACAAGCAAAAGAACGTTACAGTATTAAACCATGTAAACGTAACCGACTACATAGTTAAAGATAATACTATCGTGGGTGCGTATGGTTTTAGTATCGAGGAAGAAACTTTCTATGTAATATCTGCTAAGGCTGTAATATGTGCTACTGGTGGTGCTTCTGGACTTTACAGACCTAACAACCCTACATTCTCTCGCCACAAGATGTGGTATTCACCATTCAATACTGGTGCGGGTTATGCTATGGGTATTCGTAGCGGTGCAGAAATGACTACTTTCGAGATGAGATTTATCGCCCTAAGATGTAAGGATACTATCGCTCCTACTGGCACTATAGCTCAAGGTGTAGGTGCTAAACAGATAAACTCTAAGGGTGACGTATACGAAACTAAGTACGGTATTACAACATCCGAAAGAGTATACGGCACAGTAAAAGAAAACATCGACGGCAGAGGCCCTTGTTACCTAAAGACTGAGGGTATCACTTCTCAACAAGACGACGAACTTAAAAAGGCTTACCTAAACATGGCACCTAGCCAAACCCTTAAGTGGATTGAAAGCGGTAAGAACCCTAGCGAACAAAGCGTTGAAATCGAAGGCACAGAACCTTACATAGTTGGCGGACACACCGCCAGTGGCTACTGGATAGATACTAACCGTGAAACTACTATACACGGTCTATTTGCGGGTGGTGACGTTGCTGGTGGTTGTCCTCAAAAGTACGTTACTGGTGCATTAGTAGAGGGTGAAATCTGTGCAGAATCTTCTCTAAAGTACATCAAAGATAAGTCTAACGTTGAAATATCCGAGAATGAAGTACAATCTAAACTAGATGAGTATACTCAATACCTAGATAACAAAAACCCACAGTTTACCACTGAACAGCTAGAAGAAGCTATGCAAAAGGTTATGGATAACTATGCAGGTGGTATTAGTACTCACTACCAGTTTAACGAAAAGCAACTATCTTTGGCTACTGAAAAGATTAACCAAATCATTAAGCTAACAGATGGCTTATCAGCTAACGATATGCAAGAACTCATGTACGTATATGAGTTGAAAGAACGTCTAACTGTATGCTTAGTAGTTATAGAACATCTAAAGGCTAGAAAAGAAACTAGATGGCACAGTTTCGCTGAAAACCTTGACTATCCAAACAAGAGCGACGACTGGCTAAAGTATGTAAACTCTAAGTTGGTAGATGGCAAAGTAGAAATAATCTTCCGTGATTTAGTTAAAAGGGGTGAAACTTATGAGCATACTAATAGATAGTGAACTATGCCGTGGTTGTGGCAAATGTAAAGAGGTATGTCCTGGAAACTTAATAAAGCTTGACGACAACAGAAAAGCTTTTATAAAATATCCTAAGGACTGTTGGGGCTGTACTGCTTGTCTAAAGGAATGTCAGTTCTCTGCTATACGTTTCTACCTAGGTGCAGATATTGGCGGTATGGGTAGTAAGGTATACACTCAAAAGAGCGGTGACGTTACTAAGTGGATTATAGAAAAGTACGACAACACCATTGAAACTGTTGAGATTAATAGCAAAGAGGCTAATAAATATTAATT